>CAMBRJ010000121.1 GCA_945870175.1 Gemmatimonas phototrophica | reverse complement strand
GGACGTAGAGGGGCCGACCGTGAGCTCGGTCAGTGGGCGGGAGGTCACCGCCGTGCGTCGCTACGTGCTGGGCACGCTGCGAGGCGAAAGTCTCCGGTTGGTCACCTTGGCCGCCGGCTCGAGCGCGGATACGGTGTCGGTGCTCACGGCACGGCTGGCGGGCGACTCGTTGGTGGGGAGCTACGACAGCCGGTTCGCGACGGCCGGGGCGCGGGTGTTTCGACGAATCGCGCGGTAGCGCGCCTAGCGCTCGCGCCCAGCGCTGGCGCTCGCCACATTGGGCGGGCTCCCCATCGTCCACCTTCCGTCGCACCGAATATGCGTCTCACACTTGCCGGCCTCATGCTGGCCGCCACGGCCAGCCTGCTCCCGGCCCAACGCCCGACTCCCGCGTCGTCCGCCGTGCGAGCGTCCGGGCTCGACACCGCCTTTATCAAAGTGCCCTCGTGGCGCTTCGTGGGCCCCGATGGCAATCGCGTCATCGCGGTGGCGGGCGTCCCTGGTGAGTACAAGACGTACTACGCCGGCGCCGCCAGCGGTGGCCTCTTCAAGAGCACCAACGGCGGGATTCGCTGGACGCCGGTCACTGATTCGCTGCGTGTGGCCAGTGTGAGCGCCATCGCGGTGGCGCCGAGCGATCCGAACGTGGTGTGGTTCGGCACCGGCGAGACGTTCCTGCGCAGCAACGTGTCGATCGGGGACGGCATCTACCGGTCGACCGACGCTGGGCAGCACTGGGCTCGTATGGGCCTCGAGAACACCGGACGTATTGGGCGCGTGCTCGTGCATCCCACCAACGCCGATATCGTGTACGCTGCCGCGCAGGGGCATGGGTATGGGCCACAGGCTGATCGTGGTCTGTGGCGCACGATGGACGGCGGCACGACCTGGAAGAAAGTGCTCTTCGTGAATGACAGCACGGGCATCATCGATGTGGTCATGGACCCCACGAATCCGCGCGTGCTGTTCGCCGCCAGTTGGCAGCAGTACATCGTGCCGTGGAACAAGCATTCCGGGGGCAACGGCAGCGGCATCTGGATGTCTCGCGATGGCGGCGACAGTTGGGCGCGGCTGGGCGCCACGGCTGACGGACAGGGATGGGGCAAGGGGCTGCCTAAAATCGGCACGATGGGCAAGATCGGACTCGGTATGTCGCGCAGCGATCCGCAGCGCGTATACGCGCTGATCGAAATGAAGGAGCCGGCGTTCTATCGTTCCGACGACGGCGGGAAGTCGTGGCGTTCGGTGAATCGCGACCACGACTTGTTGGAGCGGCCCCAGTACTACACCCGCTTCGGCGTGAGCCCGAACAATGCGGATAAGGTGTTCTTCGTGGGCGTGCGCTTTGTGGGCACCACCGACGGCGGGCTCACCAAGATGCCGAACCCACCGCGTGCGGGTGGTGACCTGCACGACATCTGGTGGGATCCGTCGGACGCCGATCGGTACGTGGTCGGTGACGATGGTGGCGTGGGCATCACGATCGACGGAGGCAAGTCCTTCACGCGCATCGCGCTGCCCAATGCGCAGATGTATCACGTGGCCACGGATACGAAGATTCCGTACAACCTGTATGGCAACCGGCAGGACGGCTATTCGTACGGCGGGCCGAGCAACTCGCGCGGCTCGCGTTCGATCGGCGTCTGGAGCGCCGTGGGCGGATGCGAAAGTGGGTGGGCGGTTCCCGACACCATCGACCAGCGCACGGTCTGGAGTGGCTGCTACGACGCTGGCCTCGAGCGCTTTGACCTGCAGACGAAGATGGCGCGGGCGGTGGAGCCGTGGCCGGAAGCGGGATACGGCGTTGCGCCGAAGGATCTCAAGTACCGTTTCCAATGGACCTTCCCGATCACCATCTCGCCGCACGATCACAACACGGTGTATGTGGGCTCGCAGTTCGTGCACAAGACCACGAACGGTGGTCAGAGCTGGACGCTGATCTCCCCCGATCTTTCCACGAACGACAGCACCAAGCAGCAGTCGTCCGGCGGCGTCGTGATCGACAACCTGTTTGTCGAGAACGTGACGGTGCTGTTCGCGATCGCCGAGTCGCCGCTGGTGAAGGATCTGATCTGGGCTGGCACGATGGACGGCCTGCTGCACATCACGCGCGACGGCGGGAAATCGTGGACGAACGTGACGGCGAACATGCCGGGGGTGCCGAAGTGGAGCACGATGTCGGCGATCGAGCCGAGCAAGTACGACGCCGGTACGGCCTATGTGGCGGTCGATGCGCACCTGATCAACGACCGCGATCCGTATATCTACAAGACCACCGATTTCGGGAAGAGCTGGACGAAGCTTGGCGGTGATATCCCGAAGAGCGTGTTCAGTTACGTGCATGTGGTGCGCGAGGATCCGGTCCGGAAGGGGATGCTGTACGCCGGCACGGAGAACGGGTTGTACGTGTCACTCGATGACGGCGCGCACTTCACCGAAATCAACGGATCGCTGCCGCACGCACCGGTGAGTTGGCTGCAGATTCAAGGCCATTTCCACGACCTCGTGGTGGCGACCTACGGTCGCGGGTTCTGGATTGCCGACGACATCAGTTATCTGCGATCGCTGTCGGACTCACTCCTGACGAAACGCGCGGCGCTGTTGCCGCTGCGCGCCGCCTATCGCTTTCGCAAGATCGCCACGCCGACGGCACCCACCAACTCGTTGGTGGGCGGCGAGGACCCGCCTCTCGCGGCGACGATCAACTTCGCGATCGGCGCGATGCCGACAGACTCGACGGTGAAGGACTCCGTGCGCTTCCGCGTGTACGACGCATCCGGCGCGACGATCCGCACGTTCGCGTCGGCGCCGCCGCAGCGTGGCCTCAATCGCGCGCTGTGGGACCTCCGCCATGATGGGCCGCGCAAAGCGAAGTTGCGGACGGCGCCGCCGGGAAACACCAACGTGCGTGTGCTGGATTCGCGTCCGCTGGTGCCGTGGGACCTCGATCTCGTTGGCGGTCAGGTCGGGCCGCTGGTGGCGCCGGGCACGTACGCCGTTGCCATGATCTGGGGGCGCGACACGCTGCGGCAATCGTTGGAGGTACGGCGCGATCCGAATAGCGAAGGCACCGACGCCGATATTGTCGCCCAGGTCACGCTGGCGCTTCGCATTCGCGATGCATTGTCGGAAACGGTCGCCCTGATCGACGAGTCGGAGTGGAGCCGCCGAGGCTTCGAGCAGTTGCGCTCGATGCTGCGTGAGAAGATCAAGGACGCGAAGGAGTTCGGGCCGTCCCCGGGTCGCGATCCCAAGCTGGCCGACGCGGAGGCGTTTTTGAAAGACATCGACGCCGTCGAGAAGCGCGTGATCGCTATCGAGAGCAAGCTGTACGACATCACGCTCACCGGCGCGCGTGAGGACGCGTTTCGTACGCCGAACCAACTGTACGAAAAGTTGGCGTCGGTGGGGAGCGATGTGGCCGCGTCGAGTGCCGACTTCCGTCCCACCGATCAGCAGGGGGCGGTGTACGGCATGCTGCGGACGCAACTCGACACCCTGAAAGGGCAATTCGGTCAGCTGGTGGCGAATGAGCTGGCGGCGTTCAGTGCCAAGGCGGCCAAGCTGGGCCTCCCGACCACCATTCTGTTTCAGTAGCCGTCGACTGAGCACCCGCATGCTCCCGCGGCGGCGGCGCCGCGGGATGAAAACGGGTGACCGGTGTCCTTGCCGTCCTCCGCCTACCTACGTTGCCTACGGCACGGCGGCCAATTCCTCGGCGATCAGTTCGGCCGTCCTCGCCTTGGCCTCAGCCAACGTCAGCGTTCCTTTGTCGATCTTGGCCACGAACGCGCGCTGCGCGACGTAGTCCTTGTTCACGATGCCGGCCTTGCTCTGCAGCATGCGCCATCCTTTGCGACGCTCGACGGCGAAGAGCACCATCTGCCGGGTCACGGCGTAGAAGCTGAACGTGCCCTTGGTCTCCACCTTGATGTAGCAGCCGAAGTTGGGGATGAAGCTGCGATGCGATTCGTCGAACACGCGACGATTGATCTCGTCGTCCTGCGTGACGAAGTACAGCATCTCGTCGAGCAACGTGAGCGACGCCGCGTCCGCCTCGGTGATCTTCTTGAGGTGCTTGCGGAAGCGACCTTCCGTGAGCGCCCAGTGCGCCACGGTGAACAGGTACCGTTCACCCGTGCTGGCGTACTTGGTGTGCCACCAGTCGCGATCGATGCTGGGATTGCCCTTGAGGTCGAAGGCCTCCTGGATCAACTCGCCCTTGCGCGGGTTGAACACGAACTCGGGCACGCCGCGCGAATCGCGCACCATCGTGGCCTGATCGGCGCTCATGTTGTCGCCCACGCCGTGCTCGGGCTGGCAGGTCGTGAAACACTGGAAGAATGCGGTGCCGCGGTACTCGAGGCCGTCGAGCATGGCCTTGTACATTTTGGGGGCGTTGGCGATGGACACCGCCGCCACGTACGGCGATCCGTGCCCGCTGGTGAATGCCTCCGCCACGTTCTTCTTCTCGATCAGTTTGCCCTGCGACGCGACGCCGAACTGGTTCATGTCGTAGCCACCCAGCATGGTCGACGAGTCCGAGTTCTGCCCGCCGGTGTTGCTGTACACCTGCGTATCCAGCATGAGCATCTTCACGTTCGGACGATTCTGCAGGATGACCTTGGAGACGTTCTGGAAGCCGATGTCCCCCAGCGCGCCGTCGCCGCCGACCACCCAGATCTTGGGCAGCTCGCGCACTTCCTGCTCCGTCATCAGCGCATCGTCGAGGTGCGTGAGGGTGAAGTAGTCGGCGTCGGTCATCACGCCGTCGGTGCGATCGAGCAGCGCCGTTGCGAGGCGCTCCGGCGCCACCGACCGATGCGCGTGGTTCACGATCACCGACTCGGCCATCAGCCAGGAGATCGTCGCGCCATCCTGGAAGAGTGAATTCATCCACGGATAGGCGTGCGGGTTGGCGGCCGGCGTCGAGCCGTACACGGTGTTGCAGCCGGTGCTGGCGCCCATCATCATGACGCTCATGCCGTTGGCGCGACGCCCGTCGATGGCCTGGAGTTCCTTGTGGTTGAATGCATCGTGCCGCAACACCGCTTCCAGTCCACCGACAATCTGCGCGTCGGTGATCGGGCCGTGCGCGGCCTCGTACGCCGTGATGCGTGTCGCGGTATCGGCATCGTTCTCGCCACCCAATCCCATCACCAGGTGCGCGAAGGTCGTCCGGAACAGCTGGTACTCGCGGTCGTTGCGTGATTTGAGCGCGGCGAATTTCTCGGCGCCCTCGGCGGCCACGCGCGCGGCCTTGGCTGTGAGCCGGTCGGCCTTCTTGTGGTACAACGGCCGCATGTACGCCTCGGTCACGCTCGCCACCGCACGCAGGATGCTCTTCTCGCCGCAGCCGGCGCAGGCCCCGTCGCCAGAGACGAGTGCTTCATAGTTGCGCCGTACCATGAGGTGATTGCGCAACGTGGCGTCCTTGGATGCCGTGATGTCGTCGTCGTTGTACAGCCCGAGATACGTCTGCGGCGTATCGGGCAACAGGCGAGAGAACACCTGCGCCGTAGTGAGATCGGCGTTGAGCTCCGGCGTTTCGCGGGTCATGCGCAGCGCATCGTGATCGCCGCACACCTGCACGCACTCGCCGCATCCCTTGCACAGGTCGGACACGAAGATCGAGAACAGTCCCCCGTGTCCGGGATTCTTGGCATCCACGGTGCGAAAAATCGCCGGCACGTCGCTGTAGGCGAGTGGCAGCTTGTCGATGATGCCCGTGAAGTCGGCCTTCGACTGATCGGAGATGCCAGTGAGCGCCTGGACTTCGGCTCGCACGATGTCCTTGAACGGCACCTTGGTCTTGGCCTTCACCGACTCGTGCATCGTGGCCCGTGCCCGCTGTTCGAGCGCTGGGACTTCGGCCACCATGGTGCGACGGTCGTCGGCGTTGCGCACGTAGTTGTTCACCGCCGTGTACAGCACCGTGCTGATTTCCTGCGCGGTGTTGGGGAGTGCGGTGTCCGGACAGACGGAAATGCACTCCATGCACTGCGTGCAGTTCTCGGGGATGTACACCGGCGTCTCACGCCTGGCCACATACTTCGATTGCGTGGCACCGGTGCCGGCGCTCATGATGCCGACCGAGGCGAGGGCACTCGACGGCTGATGATATCCCAGACCGGCCCGGAACTCCGAGTCGAACTTGGCCATCGTCTGCAGCGGCGCGCGCGCGAGCTGCGTGACGGGCATGGCCAGGCCGCCGCTGCCGCAGGAGCCACAGCCCGCCGTCGGCGGGAAGTGGTGGTCGCCGATGGGCGCCAGCAACGGATTGCGCATCGACGAGCTGTCGGCGTCATCCTCGCGGCCAATGGCGATCTCCTTCACCTGATCGAAGCCGGCTTCCATCACGGCCATGTTCGACTCCACCACGGCGTCGCCAAAGCGCGCGAACTTCTTGACGTACTGTTTGCGGACCACGTCGTGAAACTGTTCTTCCGAGATATCGAACGTCGTGAGGAACGGCGACACCTTGAAGAACGCGCCCAGAAACGCGTTGCCCTGCATGCGCAGTTGCAGCTCCACCTGATCGGTGGCTTTCCGCGCGATGTCGAAACCGGGCAGGATGAACACCCGGATGTTGTGATCGATCACGAACTTCCGGTGATGGGCCGGGATGCGTTGCCACGCCACCTCCGGTGATTCCCCCGACTCCCATACCAGAGATCCGCCGCGCTTGAGCCCTTCGAGCGGATTGGTGTGCGTGAAGGCCTTGGGGTCGCAACAGAGCACCACGTCCACGTGGTTCAGCTCGCAGTTCACCTTGATCTGCGACGGTGCTACGGTGAGGTAGTAATTCGTGGGTGCGCCCTTCTTTTCCGATCCATACTTGGGATTGGCCATCACGAACAGCTTGTCTTCCAGCGTGCCGTCCGCGTCGTACGTGGCGTGCGCCTCCGAGATGAACTTGCCGAAGTCGCCCACGATCGAGCCGAGATTCTTGCCGGTGGTGATCATCCCCCAGCCGCCGATCGAGTGAAAGCGCACGGCGATCGCGCCTTCTGGCAGCAGCGACGGCGTGTCCTTGCTGATCACGGCATACGGATGATCGACGCCGAGCACGAAGAACGACTCTCCATCGTCGGCACCACGCCCATCGGTTCGACGGGACACGCCGGTGGCAAACTCGTACGCGCCGATGGTGTGCTCGGGACGGAAATCGCGCGACCCGATGCCATACGCACCGCGGAACAGACGCGGCGTTTCATCGGGGGTGAGCGCCGGGTGCGTGCCACCGTACTTCGTGACTTCGTTGGCCTTGCCGAGCGCCACGCGGATGTCGCGGGCGAGGGGATTGTCGCCGGCCAGCCCTTCGTCGGTGCGTTCAAGAATGATGATGCGCTTCTTGCCGCGCAGCGCGTTGATGACGGCGGCCTCGGGGAAGGGCCGGATGACGTTGATGTGGATGGAGCCGACTCTCGCGTTACGCTGGTCGCGGAGGTAGTCGCAGGCGGCTTCGATGTTTTCGGCGGCGCAGCCGAGTGACACGAAGACCGTGTCGGCGTCGGCGGTCTTGTACTCGGTGACCAGGCCGTACTCACGGCCCGTGAGCTCGGCGAACTTGTCGTAGGCCTCGCCGAGCATGGGCAGCACGTGCTCGTTGAAGTTGTTACGGCGGGCCACCACGCCGTTCATGTGGTGCTCTTGATTCTGCACCGGCCCGAGCAGAATCGGGTTTTTGAGGTCCATCATTTCTGGCACACGACGGCGCGTGGGGCCGAAGAGTTCGCGTTGTGCCGGTGTGGGGCAGGGGATCTG
>CAMBRJ010000120.1 GCA_945870175.1 Gemmatimonas phototrophica | reverse complement strand
CCGTTCATCGCGCCGTTCATCGCCAACGGGTCGCCGATGTTGTCGCGCAGCAGCGGATACTGCACGCGGTCGAACTCGTCGCCGATGGCGCGGTAGTCGGCGTCCATCGTGCGAGCGCGTGGAGCGTTCACGTCTTCCAGCACCACCGCGCGCGAGCCGGCGTACACCACGCGCGCCTGCACATTGCTGCCGGCGTTGCAGCTGTTGTACAGCGCCGTCATCGTGATCACGTCGCCCACGTTCAACGACGCCGCGCTCGACGCCATCGCCACACCGAGGCGATTCATCTTCTCGGCCCGCGCCGTGCTCCACTGCGAGGTAGCCGAACCGGTGCGGGCGGCGATCGTGCGCTGCGCGTCGAGCTGGTTGTCGTGGCGCGACTCGGCGGCCGCGGCCTGCTGCGCCACGAGTGATTCCGTGCGCATGCCCGGCAGCAGCGACGCGTTGATCAACGTGCTTGGGCTGGACGCGGCGACCATGCCACCAAACGCCTGCGGGTTCTTCATGGCCGACAGCTGGCCGGCCATCGCGCCGATGCCGGTGCCGCGCAGTTCGAAGGCGCTGCTGGCCGAGGCCACGCTGCTGGTGTTCACCACGGCCAGCATGTAGCGGGCAGAGCCGGCGGCAGAGCCGGCGGCAGCGCCGGCGGCAGCGCCGGTGGAGGGGGCCACCAGTTCGGTGCAACGCACGTCGCTGGCCGAGAGCAGGTTGGCCGACTCGCCGGCCTTGAGGGCCAGGCGGTTGGCGGCGCGCACGGGCACGGTGGCGGTGAGCACGGTGCCGGCCACCGTGAGGGTGACGGGCTGGGTGGCGGTGGCGGCGCAGGGAAGCGCGCCCACCGGCACCACGGCATCGATGCGGTTGGCGGAGGCGCTGCGCACCTGCAGCACTACGCCGCCCACGGTCAGGCTGATGGAGTCGACCGCATGGGCGAGGTGCTCGCCGGTGATCACCACCGAGGCGCCGGGAATGAGCGTATCGGGGGAAAACTGCGCCAAACGAGGGATCGCCGGCACGCTGTTCGTCCCCGAAATTGGCGGCGCGGCGGGCGGCTTAGCGACCGAAAGAGGAGCGACTGCGTCAGCACCGCTGCATCCCTGCAACACCCCCAAAGCGCATGCCATCACACTGGCGGCACGAATCGCCCGCCGCAATTCGGCGCCGATCTTGGAAGTCGTTGAATTGGATGCAGTTATGGTCATGCGCGCGACAGTCACCGTGTGGGCCCGAACCTTCACTCTGCAAGGAAGGGAGCAACCGGCGTGCCAAACTCGACCATTAGGCCATTCGCAACGTGGTCATCGGGAGATACATCGGTTGAGGCGTCTTGGCGCTGCCGATTGCCACGAAGCCCATTGAGCGGTAGAACGACGTGCTCTCGTCAGACAGCGAGTCGAGGTAGACACCATGCGCCCCAACGGCTTCAGCCCCCTGAACGCATCGGTACAAGGCGTCGCCGAGCAGCTGACGGCCGTAGCCCTGTCGTTTCGCGGAGCTCGAGACGGCAAAGCTGCCAATGTAGAAGACAGGGAGATCGAACGGCGGCAGGGAGTGCGTCACCGCCTCCTGTAGGTCCGCCTTGCGTACGCTTCTGGTCGAGAGGGTGTAGAACCCCAGTACCCCCGACTCGCCGCCCGTGCGCTCAAGCACGTACACACGGGCGATACCGCGCTGTTCGTGTTGCCAGGCGAAGTTCGGCAGATATGCGTCGAGGGCGGGCACGCCACACGAGAATCTGCCCTTGCAATCACGTCGTTCCAGCGGACGGATTTGCAGCGGCCCAGCAGTGCCCGTGACCACCTAGCGCACCGCTGCGGCAGCGCGCTCCCGGGCCTCTTCCATGAGCGCCCGAAGCTCGTCCGACGGCGTTGTATGCGCAGCGTTTAGGGAAACGATCTGGTCGAACGCCGCGCCGTCGAGCAGCACCACCCGATCGTCGAGTGTCGCGGCCTCGAGGTACGGGGCCGACAGTTCACGGACCATCGCCGTCGGCCCCAGACTCGCGATCTGGCGGCCCTCTTGGCGCTGGCGCACGCACCAGTCGAGCGCATCAAGCGCGTAGCGATAGAGGTCGGCGTTGCCTACCTGAAGGCGCGCCATCAGTCGCTGTGCTTTTTGGATCGTGAGCGCATCCGTCACGCTGGTGTCCAGGCGATTCATCGGCGTTTTTGTGTTCGACATGGACGCTTTCTCTCCAGGATGGTTCGAACAGCCTACTGCCCTGAGTAAACTATATATTTCGAAAGAACTACGCAACAGTCTCGTACTTCTTACGTAGATTTATCGTTTCAATCACGTTCACTCCTGTTTCTTCGGTACTGACGGTTTCCGCGACCGTCGCATGATTTCAAGCTCCGCCACCACCGGCTGATGCTCCGACGGGAAGCCCCTCAACACGCGGGCACCGCGTACCGTGAACTCCCGCGACACCAGCACATGGTCGATCCGCACCCGGTGCCGGCCGGCGAACATCGTATGCCCAAAGCCCCACCCGGCGTCGCTGAAGGCGTTGCGCAGCCATCTCCAGTCGCGGCGCAGCGCCTGCGACTCCACTGGTAGGTTGAAGTCGCCCGCCACCACGATGGGGCCACGCTCACCCTCCCGCATCCAGGCGGCGATCGCCCCCGAGGCCACGGCCCGCTGCTGCACACTCTCCTCGAGCAGATCGCCGCTCCCCCGCCGCGCGGCCCACAACGCGGTCCGTGGACTCGGCAAATGCACCGTCCCGATGCGGATAGGCGCGCCCTGCCACTCCACGCTGAACAGCACGGCCCGCCCTTGGTTGCGTGAGCCGTGCAGCTGCACCGGTGATCGCATCGGCAAACGCGCGGCGATGCAGAACTCGGATTCGCGGAACAGCTGATATCTCGTGCGCGCGGCCCGCATCGCCGCGGCCACCTCGGGCGCGCAGTCCTGCATCACGATCACATCGGCATCCCACGCCAGCAGGTCGGTGACTATGCGTGGCGCCAGCGTGGCCGCGCGATCGGTGTTGTACGTGACGACCCGCAACGCCTTGCCAGCCCCTGCTCCACTCCCCATCGCGCTTCGTCGCGAATTTAGGCTCGGAATTTCGAAGCCGCTTGCCTGGAACAGCGTGACCACACTGCCCACGATCGCAGTGGCCGTCACCCACCGGCGCGCCGCGAGCGAGAGCGGCACCAACAGGGCCCACGGAAACACCAGCAGCCACCGTGGACCGAACAACAGCAGCATGCCGAGCGCGTTGCTGTCGCCGGCCATCGCCACGGCCACGGCAACGAGCGCCATGCCGAGCGCGTAGCCGACCACAACAACCGTAATCACGCGGCTGGTTTTACCGCTTCTCATTCGCTGTCTCGCTCCTTAAATCCCAAGGACCACTCCCCACACCCCGATGGCGATGACTGCTCCGTCTTCTTCCGACCTCACCCGCGCTCCCCTCACGATGTTCTCCGAGGAGGAGGAGCTGTTCCGCGCTGCCGTGGCCGATCTGGCCGAGTCGGAGGTGCGACCGCGCGTGCGTGCAATGGAGGACGCCGGAAAGATCGACCCCGCACTCACGGCGAAGTTCGTGGAACTTGGACTCATGGGCATCGAACTGCCCGACGAGTTCGGTGGCGCCGGCGGATCGCTCATGATGGTGGCCATCGCGGTGGAAGAGCTGAGCAAGGTAGACGCCTCGGCGGCCATCCAGGTGGACGTGCAGAACACGCTCGTGAACTACCCACTGTACCGCTACGGCAACGCCGAACAGCGCGCGCGTATTCTGCCGCGCATGACGGCGGGCACGATCGGCGCGTATGCGTTGTCGGAGCCGGGCTCGGGGTCGGACGCGTTCGGCTTGTCCACACGTGCTGAAAAAGCAGACGGCGGTTGGACGCTGAACGGATCGAAGGCGTGGATCACGAACGGTGGTGAAGCCGATGTGTTCGTGGTGTTCGCGAACACGCGCCCCGACATGGGCTACAAGGGCATCACGGCGTTCATCGTGGAGCGCGGCGCAGCCGGCTTCTCGGTGGGCAAGAAGGAGCACAAGCTGGGCCTCTGCGCGTCGAGCACGACGTCGCTGCACTTCGAGAACACGTTCGTGAGCGATGCGAATGTGTTGGGCGAGGTCGGCACCGGCTACAAGATCGCCATCGAAACGCTGAACGAAGGGCGCATTGGTATTGGCGCGCAGATGATTGGCGTGGCGCAGGGTGCGCTCACCGCGGCGGTCGCGCATTTGAAAGAGCGCAAGCAGTTCGGCAAAGCGCTGGCCGAGTTTCAGGGCATTCAGTTTCAGGTGGCGCAGGCGGCGACCGAGCTCGAGGCCGCGCGACTCATGGTGTACAACGCGGCGCGCTTGAAGGACGCGGGCCAGGACATCGCACGTGAAGGGGCGATGGCGAAGTTGTACTCGTCGCAGATGGCCGAACGCGTGACGTCGCTGTGCGTGGAGCTGTTCGGCGGGTATGGGTATACGCGCGAGTATCCGGTGGAGAAGTTTTATCGTGACGCGAAGATCGGCACGATTTACGAGGGGACGAGCAATATGCAGTTGAATACGATTGCCAAGGCTGTTCTCCGCTAGGTGGTTGGTGAGTATGGAGTGGTGAGTCGACGTATGGAGTGGTGGGTTTGGCGCGTCGCGCTCGCGGCGAGTGTGGTGCTCATCGCGGTGGCTACGCTGGCGCCGTATGGGGCCATCGACGTGGCCAGTATGCCGCCGCGGTGGTGTTTGGTGTGCGGCGGGCTGTGGCTGACCGATGGCATCAGCAACGTGGTGTTGTTTGCGCCGCTTGGGTTGGCGTTGGGCGTGCTTGGTGTGCGGTGGTGGGTGGTGGTGGTGCTTTCGGCGGGGTTTTCGCTGGGGGTGGAGTGGCTGCAGTCGATTGGGTTTCCGCCGGCGCGCTCGGCGGCGTGGGCCGATGTGGTGGCGAATGCGTTGGGTGGCTTGGCGGGGGTGTGGGTGCTGGCGCTGCGGAGGTGGCTGTTTCCGGCGTCATGGCGCGTCGCGGGGCGACTGGCTTGGGGGTGGGCGGCTGGCGTGGTGGCGGTGTTCGCGCTCACCAGTGCGGCGCTGGGGCCGCGGTCGGGGGATCTTGAGCGGCCGTGGATGGATGGGGCGCAGGTGGCGCGCTACGCACCGAGTCCGTTCCCGCATGTTCCCGGTCAGGCATGGTACGGTGGTTTAACCGACAGCGTGTCCGTAAACGGCTACGCCACGACGCATCGGGGAACCGGTCCGGTAATCATCGCGGTATCGCGGGAGCCGGCCGCAGTGGCGATGCGGGCCGTGCTGCGCGGCCGTGAGGTCGAGCGCTTCGTGGTGCCGATCGCCTTCCTCCACGTCGCCGGCGATTCGTCGGCGGTGGCGTTCGTGGGCGAGGAGGACGTCGCGGCGAAGCTGGTGGTGACGCGGCGGGCCTGGGACTGGGGGCTGACCATGCCGACGTTGCGGCTGAATGGCGTGTTCGCCGGGCGGTCGGCAACGGACCCGCGGCCGGTGGTGCTGGAGGCGTGGAGCGCGGCGGATACACTACGACTGTCGGCCACCTCGGCGGCATTCACGGGCTCGCGGGCGATGCCGCTGACGCCGGTGATCGGTTGGTCGCTGATCCAGACCGTTTTTTCGATTGGTGGGACTTTCGAGCTTTTGGCGCATATCTGTTGGCTTGCTGCGCTGATGATGCCGATCGGATGGTGGGGAGTTCAGGCCGCGGCGCGGAGTGGGCGCGCGCTGGGCGTCGCGATGCTGTGGCTGTGGGTGGGCGCGGCGGCGATGCCTCGCGTCTTTGGCGTGGCGCCGATTGGGGCACGCGACTGGGTGATCATGATGGCGCTGCTGGCAGCAGGCGCGGCGGCGGGGCGCTTCGCGGCGAAGACGCGCGCGCTTCGGCACCAGGCGGAGTGAGCCAAGCGGGTCGCTCGCGAGTATCATTCGCCTATGCTTGGATCCATCGTCGGTGTTCTCGATCTGCTCCTTGGCGTGCTGCGCCCCGCGGTCTTCGTGGCCGGTGCCTTTGCCGCCGTGGCAGCCGTGGTGTCGTACAGCGTGCGCACCCGCAAGATTTCGCCCTTCTCCCCCTTCGCGCGCTTTACCCGCGACAAGGTGGACCCGTGGCTGATCGCCCCCATGGAACGCCGCATCATGCGCGCCGGCGGCACGCCGTACGCGGCACCCTGGTGGGCCCTGGCCGCCGTCGTCGTCGGCGGACTCATCCTGCTGTCGGTCGTGGGCTTCCTGCGCGATCAGCTCATGATGCTGGCGTACATGAGCGGCTCCACCGCGTCGCTGGCGGCGCTGATGGTGCGCTGGACGTTCAGCATCCTCAAGCTCGCCCTGTTCGCCCGCGTGATTTCCAGCTGGGTGGGCGGCAGCCCGTACTCCAAGTGGTGGCGCTGGTCGTACACGCTCACCGAATGGTTCCTGGCGCCGCTGCGGCAAGTGATCCCCACCATCGGCATGATCGACATCACGGTGCTGATCGCGTACTTCGGCCTCGGGATATTGGAGTCTGTGATTACTAGCGCTCTCGTGTAACCGGCTTTCTGCACCCTAGGAAGCAGGGAGGAGGGTATCAGGAGGCAGGAAGCAGGTGAACCGCGCGTCGTTGCTGCTTCCTGCTCCCTGATACCCTCCCCCTCTGCTACCTAGGGAGTTGGCAGTTATGCAGTTATGCAGTTTGGCAGTTAACCAAGTTCGGACCGTCAATCCAGACCGGACCCCTGTTTGTCACAGTTGTGTGCGCGCGGAACCGGCACCGGGCGACCCGTGTTCAAGAGCTTGTTAGGGCTGGTTGGTCCTACAAAAACCGTCATTGAATTTTGGAGCTCCCACTGATGCGTAAGCTGTCCATGCTGGTTGCTGGTGCCATGTTCGCCGTGGCCGCCCCGTCGATCGTGCAGGCGCAGGACAAGGACATCGTCGAGACGGCGGTGGCTGCCGGTTCGTTCAAGACGCTCGCCAAGCTCCTCACGGACGCTGGCCTGATCGAGACGCTCAAGGGCCCGGGCCCGTTCACGGTGTTCGCCCCGACGGACGAGGCCTTCGCGAAGGTCCCGGCCGCGACGTTGGCCGCGCTGGGCAAGGACAAGGCCGCGCTCAAGAACGTGCTGCTGTATCATGTCGTCGCCGGTAAGGTGATGGCGGCCGACGCGCTCAAGCTCGCGGGCAAGGGTGCCAAGACGGTGGAAGGCCAGGAAGCGAAGATCACCGTGATGGGCGGCGTGCCGATGATCAACCAGGCGCACATCGTCAAGACGGACATCATCGCCAAGAACGGCGTGATTCACGTGATCGACGCGGTGATCCTGCCGCCGGCCAAGTAACTCGGTAACTGCGACGTAGGCAGTACGGGGTAAGGAGTACGGCGTAACGCGGGGTGACCATCACGGTTGCCCCGCGTTACTCTTTTTCTGACCCTCTTACCCCGGCTCAATGATCGCTTTCCGCACTCTCCTTGGCGCCGCTGTACTCGCGGCGCCATTTGGTCTCTTGGCGCAAACCGCTGCCCCCAAGGCGCCGGCTGACCTGATCGTCACCAACGCCCGCGTCTACACGGCCGACGACGCCCGTCCGCTGGTGGAAGCGTTCGCGGTGCGCGATGGGCGCATTGCCTTCGTGGGCTCGCAGCGAGAGGCCGCCGTACTCCGTGGCCCCAACACCCGCGTCGTCGACGCCGGTGGACGCACGGTGATTCCGGGCATGGTCGATGCCCACGCGCACTTCAGTGGGCTGGCCCAGACGCTGCGGTCGGTGGATCTCACGGGCACCAACAGCCTGGCCGAGGTAATCGCGCGG
>CAMBRJ010000119.1 GCA_945870175.1 Gemmatimonas phototrophica | reverse complement strand
CGCATCGGGAGTGCGCGGCGGCGCCGCGGCATGCAGGCGGACCACCACGCCGGCCCGAGCCAGCTGGGCGGCCACGATGTACGCATCACCGCCGTTGTTCCCGCTGCCCACGAACAGCGCGACGCCACGCGAAAGCTGCGTCGCGAAGTCGCGCAGAATCACCGCCGCGGCGGTGGTGCCTGCCTGCAGCATCAGCTCGAACGACGCGGTGCCAGCGGCGATGGCCGCCTGGTCGCGTGCCGCGGCTTCGGCGGCGGTCGTCACGCGCAGAGCGCTCACGGGAAGATCACGCGCGATGCCCCCACCGTCGATCAGACGTGGACAGTACTCCACGGATACTCGCGTCCGAACGCATCTTCGAAAGTGAACACCTCGAAGAAATCGTCGCGCGAGTCTTGCGGCTGACTCATGAGCAAACCCATGTCGACGAGCGTGAACACGATGTCGCCAATGTCGCTCGTGGCCTTGAGGCCCCAGTGTTCGAGCACGAGTCCCGCCATCACCCCAAAACGCTGCAGCGCGAGCTCCCGGCACGATTGTGCCAGCTCAGGACCGGTGATGTGGCGGCGCTCGGTCAGTCGCGCCTGACAATGCTCGAGTGACGCGAGCACGAACAGATACGCGCGTTCATCAAAGCGCGGCTCTCGCAGACGGATCTGATCCATGATGCCTTCACGGAACGCCAACTCGGTCACTGCTGCTGCTCCTGATCGTGTCTGTCTCGTACGGGCGCCCTGGACGCCGAGCCGGCGCGCGGTGCCATCAACGCGCGACGCGGCCGGCCGAAAGGCAGCGGGCCTCCAGTGCACCAATACTGGAGGCCCGGGCACCACCTGACAACTCCTTGCGAACGGCGACGCGCCTCTCCTTACACCGGCGCGACCGCCCGGTACAGCGGATACGCGTCGGCCAGCGCCTTCACCTCGCCCTTCACTGCCGCGATCGTGTCGCGATCGTCCGGTGCCGACAGCACACGATCGATCAGCGCGGCGATCTCGCGCATCGCGTCCGCGCCCATGCCACGCGTGGTCACCGCCGGCGTACCAATACGGATGCCGCTGGTGACGAACGGCGACTGCGTCTCCTTGGGCACGGTATTCTTGTTCACCGTGATTCCTGCTTCATCGAGCACCTTCTCGGCCACTTTGCCGGTCAATCCCTTGCTGCGCAGATCGACCAGCATGAGGTGATTATCGGTACCGCCGGACACAATGTGATAGCCGCGCTCCATGAGCGCCGTGGCCAGCACCTGCGCATTGTCCACGACCTGACGGCAGTACACCGTGAACGACGGCTGCAACGCTTCGTGGAACGCGACCGCTTTGCCGGCGATCACATGCTCCAGCGGACCACCCTGCATGCCGGGGAACATCGCCTTGTCGATCGCCTTGGCATGTTCGGCCTTGCACAGAATGATGCCGCCGCGCGGACCGCGCAGCGTCTTGTGCGTCGTGCTGGTGACCACATCGGCGAACGGCACCGGCGACGGATACACGCCCGTGGCGGCGAGCCCGGCGAAGTGCGCCATGTCGACCATGAAGATGGCGCCCACTTCCTTCGCCACATCGGCGAACGCCTGCCAGTCGATGGTGCGCGAGTACGCGCTGTAGCCAGCGATGATCATCTTCGGCTTGTGCGCGCGCGCCTGCGCCCGCATCTGCTCGTAATCGATGATGCCGTCTTCCGTGACGCCGTACGACACCGCCTTGTACAGCAACCCCGAGAAGTTGACCGGCGAGCCGTGCGTGAGGTGTCCGCCCTGCGAGAGATCCATGCCGAGGAACGTGTCGCCCGGCTTGAGAAAGGCGAGGAACACCGCGGCATTGGCCGACGCACCGCTGTGCGGCTGCACGTTGGCGTGATCGGCCCCGAATAGCTGCTTGAGTCGGTCGATCGCCAGCTGCTCGATCTTGTCCACGACGTCGCAGCCACCGTAGTAGCGCTTGCCCGGCAACCCTTCCGCGTACTTGTTGGTGAGCGTCGAGCCGACCGCTTCCATGACCGCCGGCGATACGAAATTCTCGCTGGCGATGAGCTCGAGCCCATCGCTCTGCCGCTGCGTTTCTTCGTCGATCAACTGCGCGATAACCGGATCCGCCTGCGACAGGGCATCCCCCGGCGGCAAGCGATCCCACTGCGACCAGTTCACGCTGGCTCCACCACTCATGTCGTGCTCCCCGAGAAGTCGGCCTCACTATCGTCCCGTTCAATCTTCGCCACGCGGCCCTGATGACGGCCGCCTTCGAACGGGGTCGTCAGCCAGGCCTGCAGAATGGCGAGGGCATCTTCGTCCGACACGAAGCGCGCCGGCAACACCAGCACGTTCGCGTCGTTGTGTTTACGAGCGAGCGCGGCCACCTCGGGGTTCCACGCCACGGCGGCGCGCACTCCCGGATAGCGGTTCGCCACATAGGACATCCCGAGTCCGGTGCCGCACAGGAGCACGCCGCGGGCGGCTTGGCCATCGGACACTTCCTGCGCCAGCGGATGAGCATAGTCGGGATAGTCGGTGCTGGCCGTGCTATGCGTCCCGATGTCTTCCACCTCGTAGCCCATCTCAGCGAGGGCCACGCGCAGACGCTCCTTCAGCTCGAAGCCCGCGTGATCGGACGCGATGGGGATACGCTCCCCCGGCTTTGCCACATCCACCATGGTCAGATGACTCCGTTAACTGCTCAGGATTCCTTGTTGGGATACTGCGGCCACGTCTTGATCATACCGCGAACCGCCTGAATGCGCTGCTCGGCCACGCGATCGGCAGCCTTGTACGTGGGAATGCCCGTCTCCTTGGCCAGACGAAAGACACTGAGCACGGTCTGGTAGATCTCGTCGGCCTTGCGCAACGACCGCTCCCGGCTCCAGCCCGTGAGCTCACTGTACACGTTGATCACCCCGCCGGCGTTGGCGACGTAGTCGGGCGCGTACAGAATGCCGCGCGCTTCGAGCGCGTCGCCATGACGGTCTTCCAGCAGTTGATTGTTGGCCGCGCCGGCCACGATCTCGACGTTGAGCTGCGGGATCGTATCATCGTTGAGGATGCCGCCCAGCGCGCACGGCGTAAAGACGTCGGCCTTCGCGCGATAGATCTCGTCGAGCGCCACCGCCGTGGCACCCATCTCGTCGACGACCCGCTTGATACGGCCCGCATCGATGTCGGTGACGATCAGCTTCGCGCCGGCCAAATGCAGTTCCTTGGCAAGGTAGTAGCCCACATGCCCTAGCCCCTGGATCGCGATCGTGCGCCCCTCGAGACTGTCGCTGCCCCACTGCTGGCACGCCGACGCCTGAATCGCGCGGAACACACCATGCGCCGTCACGCTCGACGGGTCGCCCGACTTGGAACCGATACCTGTCACATGCGTCGTTTCCATGTGCACAAAGTCCATGTCCTCGACCGTCGTACCGACGTCTTCCGCCGTGACGTACCGGCCGCCGAGCGAATCCACGAAGCGGCCGTGCGCGCGGAACAGCATCTCGCGGTTGGTCGTCTTGTTGTCGCCGATGATGACCGACTTGCCGCCACCGAGATTGAGACCGGCCACGGCATTCTTATAGGTCATGCCACGCGAGAGCCGCAGCGCGTCGACGATCGCCGCGTCTTCGGTGGCGTAATTCCAGAAGCGGCAGCCGCCAAGCGCGGGCCCGAGCGTGGTGTCGTGGATCGCGATGATACCGCGATACCCGGACGCTTTGTCATGGCAGAACACCACCTGCTCATGGCCCATCTCGGCAATTTTTTCGAAGTAATGCATAGGTGGGAACCGGAAGATCAGTCGGGAAGGGATCCGTCGTTCGCGGCCGCCGCGGCCAGTGTCTCGCGGGCGATCACGATGCGCTGAATCTCCGACGTGCCTTCGTAGATTTCAGTCACTTTCGCATCTCGGAAGAAGCGTTCGACGGGATAGTCGGTCACGTAACCGTAGCCGCCGAACACCTGCACGGCTTGTGTCGTGACCCACATGGCGGTCTCAGTCGCAAAGAGCTTCGCCATGCTGCTGAAGCGCGTGATCTTCTCACCGCGCTGCTTGGCCGCTGCGGCCGCATGCAACAGCGTGCGGGCGGCGGTGATGCGCGTCGCCATATCGGCGAGCTTGAACTGGATTGCCTGGAACTCGGCAATCGGCTTGTTGAACTGTTTGCGCTCGCCGGCGTAGCGCACGGCGGCTTCGAGTGCCGCGCGCGCGATGCCGATAGCTTGCGCCGCGATGCCGAGACGCCCGTGATCGAGCGACCCCATGGCATACACGAAGCCCTGCCCTTCTTCACCGAGCAGCCGGTCACCCGGCACGCGGCAATTGTCGAGATTGATCTGGAGTGTGGGCGACGCGCGCAGCCCCATCTTGTTTTCCTTCTTGGCCAGATGGAAGCCAGGCAAGTCGGGCGTGAGGATGAACGTCGAGATGCCCTTGCTGCCCTTGCGGTCGTGGGGCGCGTCGGTGCGCGCCATGCAGAGGATCACGCCCGCTTCGTTGCCGTGCGACACCCACGCCTTCGTGCCACTCAAGAGCCAGTCATCGCCATCGCGCACGGCCTGACAGCGCAGGGCGGCGGCATCGGAACCGGCCTCCGGCTCCGATAACGCGAAGGCGCCAAGCCATTCACCACGCGCCATCGGCGGCAGGAAGCGCTGCTGCTGCGCCTCGGTGCCGAAGTTCAGAATCATCTGCGTGGGCAGCGAGTTGTGTACGCTGAGCAGTACCGCCGCCGAGGCGTCGCCGACGGCGATCTCCTCGAGCGCGAGCAGATAGCTCTGCGCGTCGAGATCGAGTCCATCGAAGCGTTCCGGCGTGAGCATACCGAAAAAGCCCAGGTCGGCCATTTGCGTGACCATCACGCGGTCGAAGCGCGATGCCTGATCGCGCTCACCGGCGAGGGGCACGAGCTCACGCTGGGCGTACGCGCGCGCCATCGCCTGGATTTCCTGCTGGGTGTCGTTGAGCTGAATGAGCGACATGACGGATCAGTACTGGTAGAAGCCACGGCCGGACTTGCGTCCGTACCAGCCGGCGGCGACGTACTTCCGGAGTAGCGGGCACGGACGGTACTTCGGATCGCCGAGGCCGTTGTGCAGCACGTCCAGAATCGCGAGGCAGGTATCGAGGCCGATGAAGTCGGCGAGCGTGAGCGGTCCCATGGGATGATTCATACCGAGCTTCATCACCGTATCGATGGCTTCGGGCGTTCCGACGCCTTCCATCACGCAGTAGATGGCTTCATTGATCATCGGCATCAGGATGCGATTCGCCACAAAACCCGGAAAATCGTTCACTTCCACCGGCGTCTTGCCGAGCCCCTTGGCGACGCGCATGACCGTCTCGGTGGTGGCGTCGCTGGTGGCCAGGCCACGAATGACCTCCACCAGCTGCATCACGGGCACCGGGTTCATGAAGTGCATCCCGATGACCTGCTCGGGGCGCTTGGTGCGCGCGGCGATTTCGGTAATGGAGATGGAGCTCGTGTTGCTGGCGAGAATCGCGCCGGCCGGGGCCAGGCGATCGAGATCCTCGAAGATGCGGAACTTGAGATCGGTGCGTTCGGTGGCCGCTTCCACGATGATCGCGGCATCAGCGACGGCATCGAGCGAGGTGGAGGTCGCGATGCGTGCGAGCGCGGCGTCGGCTGCACTCGCCTCGATCGCGCCCTTCTTCACCTGCCGATCGAGATTTCGGGCGATCGTGTCCCGACCCTTCGCCAGCGCATCAGCGTTGACGTCGATCAACGTGACGGCATGCCCGCTGGTCGCGAACACATGCGCGATGCCGTTGCCCATCTGCCCCGCGCCCACCACGGCGGCGCGATCCAATACTGCCTGCGTCCCGCTCTGCGTCCCGTCCTGCATATCGATGCGACTCCGAAAAGTTAGGTCTGTGTTAGTGCACTGCGGCGGCGAAGTCCGACGGCCAACGATCCACCCAACACCAGCATCGCCACGAGCCCGCCTTCGGGGCCCCATGCTCCACCGGAAATCCAATCCGACCCGCTCAGCGCCGCCCGGTAGCCCGGTGTCGCGAAGGGCAAACCGCTCACGGGCACGTGCAACACGGCGGCCATCACCCAGTTCCAGGCGAGATGTGCCGTCCACGCGGCCGGAAGACTCCCGGTGCGCTCCCGCACGAGGCAGAGACACAGACCGGCCAGCATGACCACCAAGGTAGTGCGCACGTTCGCGCCGGGATTCATCACGTGCACCGCCCCGAACGCCACACTCGAACTCAACCGGGCCACCCAGCGACCTGCGGCCTCTTCGGCCACGGCGTACAGGTAGCCACGAAACACCAGTTCCTCCCACAGCGCGGCCGGCCCCAGCAACACCAGCAGCCGCAGCGCCGTCCCCCCCCAGCTGTCCTGCACGAACATGGCGCCATCGATGCTCGCCGTAGGTGTCGCTTCCATCCGCAGGGCGCCGACCGCCCACAAGACGGCCGCCGTGCCAAGAATCGCCGCGGTGCCCAACAGCGCACCGCGTGCCACCCGCTTCCCCTGCCACGCCCCTTCCCCGAGCGCCATCACCGACCACGGCACGTCGTCGGCCAAACGCAACGCCGCCGAGCATGCCGCCGCCACGCCGATCAGCATCGTGAACGGATACATCGGCACGATTTCGCCGACACGGCGTGACAGCAGACCAAACACCGGCCCGAGTACCGACTCGGCGATCCCCTGCACGAGAATCCAGGCGACGCCGAAGCTCAGGAGCCGCCAGGGAACCCGCAGGGCTGTATTCACGAAATGACGATCAGTCGACGCGCTCGACCGACAACGCGACCGCGTCGCCGCCGCCCAGACAGAGCGTGGCGATGCCGGTCTTCTTGCCACGATCGGCCAACGCATGCAGCAGCGTGACGAGCACGCGCGTACCGCTGGCGCCGATCGGATGGCCGAGCGCGATCGCGCCGCCGTTCACGTTCACGCGGGCATCATCCCACGAGAGACCGAGTCCATCGGCGAGCGCCTGCGAGGCGAACGCTTCGTTAGCTTCGATGAGGTCGTAATCGGCGATGGTGGTGCCCGCCTTCGCCATCAGATTCTTCACGGCCGTGATCGGCGCGAAGAACAGATCCTGCGGCTCGCCGGCGCCCGTGGCATAGGCGGTGATGCGGGCCAGGATCGTGAGACCATGCTCGCGCGCGTACGCTTCCGACGTCACGACCACGGCGGCCGCCCCATCATTCAGCGAGGACGCATTGCCGGCCGTGACGGTG
The DNA here is from genome assembly GCA_945870175.1 of Gemmatimonas phototrophica. GTDB lineage: Bacteria > Gemmatimonadota > Gemmatimonadetes > Gemmatimonadales > Gemmatimonadaceae > Gemmatimonas > Gemmatimonas phototrophica_A. Next base: position 569 of record CAMBRJ010000119.1, on the reverse strand, counting down.
AGGTTGCTGTTGTCACCCTTGCTCGGGAACGCCGGGCGCAAGCCGGCCAGCGACGTTTCGGTGGTGTCGGCGCGCGGGCTTTCGTCGACCGAGATGATGGTCGGTCCCTTCCGGCCTGGGATCTCGACCGGCACGATTTCAGCCGTGAACTTGCCCGCCTGCTGCGCGGCGATGGCCTTGGCGTGCGAACCGGCGGCAAAGGCGTCCTGCTGCTCGCGCGTGACGCCGGCCTTGGTGGCCGTGTACTCGGCATGCACACCCATGTGAACATTGCAGGTCGGGCACCACAGGCCGTCCTTGATCATGCCGTCGACCATCGTCTGGTCGCCCAGCTTCACACCGCCACGCATGCCGAACACGTAGTGCGGCGCGTTGCTCATGCTTTCCTGGCCGCCGGCCACGATGACCTGCGCATCACCGGCCTTGATGGCCTGCGCGGCGAGCATGACGGCCTTGAGGCCAGAGCCGCACACCTTGTTGATGGTGAGGGCCGACGCTGTGGCGGGAACGCCCGCCTTGAGCATCGCCTGACGTCCGGGAGCCTGTCCGGTGCCACCCTGCAGCACGTG
>CAMBRJ010000118.1 GCA_945870175.1 Gemmatimonas phototrophica | reverse complement strand
GCGTTCCTGACGTATGGAAACGGGCGCGAAGCGCAGGCGCCGGAAGTCAATTATTCGTTTTACCGCCAGCAGCTCGAAAGCGGTAACATCAAAGCGGCCACCTTCCAGACCGACAACGTGCTGGCCGGGCAGTTCAGCCAGCCCGTGCGGATCGGCAACATCCAGGCGAAGAAGTTCGTCCTGCGCTTGGTGCCGGGAGCGGCGGAGAAGGAGCAGACGCGCCTCTTCGAGCGAGGCGTCATCACCAACGCCACCGAGCCGCGCGCCAACTTCGGCAGCCTGCTCATCACGGTGCTGCCGTACGTCCTGCTCATCGGCTTCTGGATCTTCCTGTTCCGCCAGATGCAGGCCGGCGGCAACAAGGCGTTCTCGTTCGGCAAGAGCAAGGCGAAGCTGCTCAGCGGCGACACGCCGAAGATCACGTTTGCCGATGTGGCTGGCGCCGACGAAGCGAAAGTCGAACTGCAGGAAATCATCGAATTCCTGAAAGATCCGCAGAAGTTCACCAAGCTTGGCGGACGCTTGCCGAAGGGTGCGCTGCTCGTCGGTCCGCCGGGTACCGGTAAGACGTTGCTCGCCAAGGCCGTCGCTGGTGAAGCCGGACGCCCGTTCTTCTCGATGTCGGGCTCCGACTTCGTGGAAATGTTCGTCGGCGTCGGCGCGTCGCGCGTGCGCGATCTGTTCGAGCAGGGTAAGGCACACGCCCCGTGCATCATCTTTATCGACGAAATCGATGCCGTCGGCCGCCATCGCGGCTCGGGCATGGGTGGTGGGCACGACGAGCGCGAGCAGACGCTGAATCAGTTGCTCGTGGAAATGGACGGCTTCGAGTCGAACGACGGGGTGATCCTCATCGCCGCCACGAATCGCCCGGACGTGCTCGATCCCGCGCTGCTGCGCCCGGGCCGCTTCGACCGCCAGATCGTGGTCGATGCGCCGGATCTGCGCGGCCGTGAAGGCATTCTCAAGGTCCACCTGCGCAATAAGCCGCAGGCCGACGATGTCAGCGTGCACTTGCTGGCGCGTGGCACCCCGGGAATGGCCGGTGCCGACCTCGCGAATCTCGTGAACGAAGGCGCGTTGCTGGCCGCTCGGAAGGGGCACGACAAGATCTACATGAGCGATCTCGAGGAAGCGAAGGATCGCGTCATGCTGGGCGCTGAGCGCAAGTCCCTCGTCATGAAAGACGACGAGCGTCGTCTCACGGCGTTCCACGAGGCCGGACATGCGGTGTGCGCGATGATGGTTTACGGCAACGATCCGTTGCACAAGGTCACCATCGTGCCGCGCGGCCGCGCCCTCGGTATTGCCTTCACGCTCCCCGAAGATGACCGCGTGTCGGTCACGCGCGAACAGCTCGAAGCGAAGCTCGTGATGGCGTATGGTGGACGTGCCGCCGAAGAAATCGTGTTCGGCCGCAACCGCGTGACCACTGGTGCCGCCAGCGACATCCAGCAGGCCACAAGCATTGCGCGTCGGTATGTCACGCAGTGGGGACTTTCCGATACCATCGGACCGATCCTCGTCGGCGACGTCGAGCAGGAGCTCTTCCTCGGTCGCGACATTCAGACGCGTCGTGAAGTCTCCGAGCAGACGGCGCAGCTGGTCGATTCCGAAGTGAAGCGCGTGGCGTTCGAGGCACATGCCCGGGCCGTCGCCGTGCTCACGGAGCATCGCGCGCTGCTCGATATCGTCGCCACGCAGCTGCTCGAACGCGAGACGCTCACGCGTGACGACATCCTGCTGCTCAAGGCCGGCAAGGAACTGCCGCCGCGCCTGCCGCCCGACATGCCGATGACCACGCAGCCGCTGTCCGCACCGGCGGCACCGGTCGCCCGCCCGATCCTGCCGCCGATGCTCGGCGGTCCGGAAATCGCCCCTGCGTAAGGCCGCGTCGGTCCGGTGTGGCGGACCACGATAACGTGCAGCTCACGCAGTTCATGATGCAGTTCACATGGCGCGACGGCCTCGAAATCGGGGTCGTCGCGCTGGTGTTCTATCGCATCTTGCGGCTCATTCACGGCACGCGCGCGCTCCAGATTCTGGGCGGGGTCGCGGTGCTGGTGGCGGCGTTCTCCATTGCGGCGCTCCTGCAACTCACCATGATCACTTACCTCCTGGGGTTGCTGTTCACCTACGGGGTGTTCGCGCTGCTGATCATCTTTCAGCCTGAACTGCGCGCGGCGCTGGCGCACATCGGTCAGACGCCGGTCACCCGTCTGTTCAAGCGCGTCGAACAGGGACCGGTGGAAGACGAGATCGCGGATGCGGTCGACCGCCTGTCCCGCTCGGGCGTTGGCGCGATCATCGCCATCGAACGTGATGTGCCCCTCTCGGATTTCATCGACAGCGGGTCGTCGCTGCAGGCCAAAGTGTCGGCCGATCTGCTCACCACGATCTTCACGCCCTATTCGCCGCTGCACGACGGCGCCGTGATCATTCGCGGTGACACCATCGTGGGCGCCGGCTGCATTCTGCCCTTGTCGCAGGGGGCGGTGGCCAACCGGTCACTCGGCACCCGCCATCGGGCGGCGCTGGGGCTCGCCGAAGAGACCGACGCCATCGTCATCGTCGTGTCCGAGGAAACCGCCGTGGTCTCCGTGGCGCGCAATGGCGCGCTGCAGGGGCGTCTCTCGCCGGTGCAGCTGCGCGACCTGCTGGCGGGCCGACCGGTGAAATCCGCGGAATGACGTCACCCACGCCCCGCGCGCGCGTGCCGATGCCCCGGTCGGTCATCGCCCCGGTGTTGGCGATGGTCGTGCTCTTCTCGGCGTATCTCGCCACGGCCGCGCCCGACCTCACGTTCTGGGATGCGTCGGAGCTGGTGACCGCCGCCCGCACCTTGGGGATTCCGCATCCGCCCGGTACGCCGCTCTGGGTGCTGATCGCGCATGTCGTCTCGAACGCGTTCTCCAACACCGGACCGGCGCGTGCCGTGACCATGGTCTCCGTACTCGCGAGTGCACTCGTGGGTGGCGTTGGCGCGTCGATGCTGCAGCGATGGGTGGGTTCGCGTGGCGCCGTCGTGGGCGCGGTGATTGCCGGCACCATGACGACGGTCTGGAGCAATGCCACCGAGACCGAAGTGTACGCCGTGTCGTTGCTCTTCTCGGCGCTCATGCTCGCCGTCGGCGAGTTCGCCGGTCGTCCGGGCGTGTCCGATCAGGCACGCCGTCGGGCGCGCGCCGTCATCGTGTTCGTGGCAGCCCTCGCGATACCACTGCACCTCAGTGTGCTGGTCGCGTTGCCGGCGGCGCTGGTGTTGGCTTGGGCGGGCCCGCGTGTCCGCGTCGTCGACGTGATCGGTTGGGCGGCGCTTTGCCTGCTTGGGCTGTCGGCCGTGGCGGTGCTCCCACTCTTGTTTGCGACGGGGCCGGAGCTGGCGTCGGGCCATCCCGATTCGCTGCCGGCGCTCGTGGCGGTGCTCCGCCGCGAGCAGTATCAGGTGGCGGGCCTCCTGCCGCGCATGGCGCCGCTGTGGCTGCAACTGGCCAACGTCTTCGAGTGGGCCGATTGGCAGGTTGCCTTCGGGGTGCATCCGCTCCCGACGCCGTCGGTACCTCGCACCCTGCTCACGCTGTCGTTCGTGTGGCTGGCGGCCCTTGGGCTACGCACCGTCTGGCGGCACGAGGCCCGGGTGGGTCGCGCCATGCTACTGCTCCTGATCTCGGGAACCATGGGCGTGGCGGTGTGGCTCAACATGCGCGCCGGTCCGACCTTCGGCGGCCATTTCATTGCGGCTGGTGCCCTCCACGAAGCGCGCGAACGCGACTATTTCTTCGTGCTCGGCTTCTGGAGCTGGGGACTGCTGGCCGGGGCGGGACTTGCCGCGATCTCGGCCGCCTTGGCGAAACGCCTGCCGGCCCCGATCGCGGCGCTGCCATGGCTGATCGGCGCGGTGCCGCTGGCGGCGAATCGCTCGGTCATGGATCGCACGCGCGAACCGATCGCCATGATGCCCCGCACGTACGCACGGCTGCTGTTGGATGCGGTGCCGCCGCGCGGTGTGCTCCTCGCCGCCGGCGACAACGACACCTTCCCCCTCGGGTACCTGCAGCAAGTGGAGGACTATCGGTCGGACGTGACCGTCGTCACCGTGCCACTGCTTGGCGCCACCTGGTACCGCGAAGCGCTGGCCGCACGGCGGCTGCTGCCGACGGACGAGGTGCGCAGCTGGCCGGGGCTCGACGCCACGCTGCGGTCCGTCCTGATCCGCGCCACCGAGGACGGACGCGAGGTGCGCGTGAGCGTTTTACTGGCGCGCGCCGACCGCAATCGAGTGGACCGGACGCAGGGTTGGGCGTTGCAGGGACTGGTGTATGCGCCGTCAGCGACCACCGCGCCTGGGGCGATCACGCTCGATGTGGCCGCCTTGGCTCGGGCACGGGAACAGCTCCCTCGGTCGGTGTTGGCGCCGATCCCGGCCAATGCCGATCCGGCGGTGGCGCAGATGCAGGCGCTGCTGCGCTGCACACAAGTCCAGCGGTTCGACGACCCGTTACTTGTGTCGTCGTGCAATGCTCCCTAACCTTATGTGCTATGCCAATTTCGGAGCATGTCGCAACGATGGTGGCGGAGGTTCGTGAGCGCATCGCCGCGGCCCGCGACCGGGGGGGGCACCGGCAGGACGTCACCCTGATCGCCGTCACGAAAACCTACGGCCCCGACGCCGTCATGGCGGCCTGGCACGCTGGCGTCCACGATGTGGGCGAGAACAAAGTGCAGGAAGCCGAATCGAAGATGGCGCAGGTGACGGTGCCGGTCCGCTGGCATCTGATTGGTCACCTCCAGCGCAACAAGGCGAAAAACGCCGCGAAGTTCGATCTCGTCCACAGTCTCGATAGCGAGCGGCTTGCCGTGGCGCTCGACGACGCGGCTGGCGAGGCGCAGCGGGTGCTCGAGGTGCTGGTGCAGGTCAACGTGAGCGGCGAAGGCACCAAGAGTGGCTTCGCGCTGCACGAGCTGCCGACCGTCGCGGAGCGACTCCATGCCTGCGGCAATCTGCGGGTCCGGGGCATCATGACCATGGCACCGTTCGATGCCGACGAGTCGGCGTTGCGCGCCGTGTTTCGTGGCGCGCGGGATGCGCGATCGCAGTTGCAGGCGGCCGGGTTCCGCGCGGAGTGGTTGAGCATGGGAATGTCGGGCGACTACGAAGTCGCGATCGAAGAAGGCGCAACGCACGTACGACTGGGCACCGTGCTCTTTGGCAGTCGGACCTGATTCATCCGGGAATTCGCATGGCGGACGACGGCTTTCAAGGCTTCCATCTCACCGCGCTTGATGCGCGGCGCTTCGATTTTGGCAACGCATTGCGTGGCTATGACCGCGCGCGTGTCGACCAGTTCCGTGAGCAGGTGGCCGAGGAACTGGAGCGCTTGTCGCGCGCCAATCAGGAGCTCGACCAAAAAGCGCGCAATTTCCACGAGCAACTGAAGTCGTTCCGTGAGCGGGACAAGGCGCTCAATGAAGCGCTCGTGAGCGCGCAGCAGCTGCGCGGCGAGATCAAAGAGCAGGCGGAGCGCGAAGCCCAGCTCATTCTGCGCGAAGCACAGGCCGAGGCCGACAAGCTGCTGCAGGGCGTGCGCGACGAACTGCGGCGGTCCGAAGAAGAGGTGCAGGCGCTCTGGCGCACCCGTCGCAGCTATCTCGCGCAGTTGCGTCATCATCTCGAGCGTCAGCTCACCGAGCTGAACTCGGCGGAGTCTGAGCCATTCCCCGAATTCACCACGCCCCGCGCCATGTCGGCGGTGCGCGCCGAGCCGTCGGTGGTGCAGGAGATCCGCGAGTTGCCCCCACGTCCCGCGGCGCCCACCCCGTCGTGGCTCGATGTCGTCGAGGATGACGCGTGAACGCCCCGCAGAATGCGCGTCCCCAGCTGCAATACACGCAGGAACATACCGCGGTCGGCTTGGCGCATCCCGCGCTCGGATTGCATGCCCGTGAGCGCATCGAAGCGTGTGCACAGGCGGTGCGCGCGCGGTTTCCACGTCCGATCGACGTCGCGATCATTCTCGGCACTGGCCTCGGCGGTCTCGCGGACGAGATCGACGTCGAGCAGACGATCGAGTACAAGGACTTGCCCAACTTCCCGCTGTCCACGGTCGAGTCGCACAAGGGTCGCCTGCTGTGCGGCACGTTGGGCGGCAAGACGGTGGTGGCCATGCAGGGTCGCTTTCACCGTTACGAAGGCTACTCGCTGCAACAGGTCACGTTCCCCGTGCGCGTGCTTCGCGCGCTCGGCGCCGACACGTTGCTCGTGAGTAACGCCTGCGGCGGCATGCATCCGTTGTGGGAGGCGGGCGATTTGATGGTGATCTCCGATCACATCAATCTGCTGGGGGACAACCCGCTCATCGGACCGAACGACGACACCCTCGGGGCGCGCTTCCCCGACATGTCGGAGCCGTACGATCCCGCCCTGCGCGCCCTCGCGCGCGACGTGGCGTCGCAGCACGGCATCACGATTCGCGAAGGGGTGTACGTGGCGGTGCAGGGGCCGAATCTGGAAACGCGCGCCGAGTATCGCTTCCTGCGCGGCATCGGCGCCGACGTGGTGGGGATGAGCACGGTGCCGGAAGTGATCGTGGCGCGGCACGGCGGCATGCGCGTGCTGGGGCTGTCCATCATTACCGACAAGTGTCTGCCGGACGCCCTCGAGCCGGCGAGTCTCGCCCAGATCGTCGGCGTGGCCCGCTCCGCTGAACCAAAGCTTGCCGCCGTCGTAAAGGGCGTGATCGCGCGCCTGTAGGACCGCGCATCCGCCCTTTCTCTGCATCACTGAACGCTTCGAGTTACCCGCTCTCATGACCGCACCGCAGGACACTGTTTCGTATCCACTTCTCCCCGACTCGGGCGCCGATGCCTTCGAGCAGGACTTGCTCGCGCGCTGGGACGCCGAGCAGCTGTTCGAGCAGGCGCAGGCCGCGCGCGCCGGCGCCACGCCGTTCGTGTTCTACGAGGGACCGCCCACGGCGAATGGTCGCCCCGGCATTCACCACGTCTTCTCGCGCACCATCAAGGACCTCTTCTGCCGCCATCGTGCGATGCAGGGGTACTTCGTGCCGCGGAAGGCCGGCTGGGATACGCACGGCCTGCCGGTGGAAATCGAAGTCGAGAAAGAACTGCAGCGGGAAGAAGCCGCGCGACAGGGCGTCGATCCGTCGGAGATCGCGAAGCTGGGCGGCAAGCAGCTCATCGAGCAGACTGGTGTGGCGGAGTTCAACCGCCGCTGCCGCGAGAGCGTGTTCAAGTACCGCGGCGACTGGGAGAAGCTGTCGCAGCGTACTGCGTATTGGCTCGACTACAACGACCCGTACGTCACCTACTCGCACAACTTCGTGGAGTCGGTGTGGTGGGCGCTGCGTACGCTGCACGAGAAGTCGCTGCTGGTGCGCGGTCACAAAATCCTGCCCTATTGCGCGCGCTGTGGCACCGCGCTGTCCAGCCACGAAGTGGCGCAGGGCTACGACGACGTCGTCGATCCAAGCGTATACATTGCGCTCGATCTGCTCGACGAGCAGGGCCAGGCGCCCGCGCAGCGTCGTCGCATTCTGGTGTGGACCACCACGCCGTGGACGCTGGTGTCGAACACCGCCCTCGCCGTGCATCCCACGCTGGTGTACGTCGAGCTGCGCAAGAAAACCGGCGCCGAGTGGACGATCATCCTGGCGGAGGCGCGCGTGCCGGGTGTGCTTGGTGCCGACTGGGCCGATCGTTGGGAAGTGACCGGCCAGATGACGGGCGCGGAGCTCTCGGGCAAGCGGTATCGCCGCCCGCTCGATTGGGTACCGTATCCCGATGAGGGCCGTCACGAAGTCATCGTGAC
>CAMBRJ010000117.1 GCA_945870175.1 Gemmatimonas phototrophica | reverse complement strand
CGATAGAACTGCGACAGCGGCAGCGACGAGACGTACAGAAACTTGTTGCCACGGTCGTAGCTGATGCCGATGCCGCCGTCATCGAGCTTCACCACGTGACGGCTGTTGGCGGGATTCACCCACACGAAGCGATCGTCGCCGTGCGTGGTCGTGCGCGGCGCCGTAAACGTTTTGCCGCCGTTGTCGCTGAACGAATACGCGTTCAGCATGTAGATGCGCTGGTCGTCGTTGGGATCGATGATCACCTGACTGGCGTACATCGGCCGCGGATTCCAGTCGCTCATGAACGTCCACGTGGCGCCCGCGTCTTCACTGCGATACACACCCGCCTTGCGCACGATGTACGCCGTGCTGGCGTTGTAGCGCGCGCCCTGCTCGATGCTGACCGTGAGAATTTTCGGATTCTTGCGATACACGCCGATGCCGATGCGACCGTACTCCCCCTCGGGCAATCCGTGCCCCGTGAGCTTGGTCCAGGTCGCGCCGGCGTCGATGCTCTTCCAGAGAGCGCTCCCCGGGCCGCCGCCGTCGAATCCATAGGCGCTGCGTCGCCGCTGATACGTGGCGGCGTACAGCACGTTCGGATCGTTCCAGTCCATCGCCACGTCGGTGGCGCCGGTTTCGTCGTCCACGGCCAGCGTGCGCGTCCAGGTGCGGCCGCCATCGGTGGTGCGATACAGCCCGCGGTCGCCACCGGCGCCCCACACGGAGCCCTGCGCGGCCACGTACGCGATGTTCGGGTCACTCGGGTGCAGCTGAATGCGGCCGATGTGCATGCTCGTGGCGAGTCCCATGTTCTGCCACGTCTTGCCGCCGTCGGTGCTCTTGTACACGCCGTCGCCCCAGCCCACGCTCTGGCGGCTGGCCCGCTCGCCGGTGCCCACCCAGATGATCTGCGGGTTGGGCTGGAACACCGCCACGTCGCCGATCGAGTGCACCGGCGCGTCGAAGGTGGAGCTCCAGGTCACCCCATTGTCCTCGGTGCGCCACAGGCCGCCGGTCGCACCGGCCACGTACCACGTGCTCGGATTGGACTCGACGACGTCCATGTCGACCACGCGGCCGCTCATGGAGGCGGGGCCGATGTTCCGCAGGCGGAGCGCCCCCAGATCAGCCGCCGAAAAGGGCGGCGCCGCCTGGGCGGAGACGACGGCAGGAAGGGCCCAGAGCAGGGCCGGAAGCAGGAAACGGGAGGAGCGGACGCGCATAGGGCACCAAGGTCGACGGGAAACGGGTGAACGCCGGAGCAATATGGGGCGTATTGTTGAGGATCGCTGGGCGCTCGAGAGTGCGTCCGGCTCCCAGTTTCACCTGACCAAGGATGCGTCTCGTGTTTCGACCCGCACGTCTTGCTGTATTGGCCGTAGCCCTGCTGGCCGGCGCCGCCGTTGCACTCCCCGCGCAGAACCGCCCCAGCGCCACCAAGGTGGCGCGCCCGCAACGCCCGGTGTGGCCCGACGAAGGCCCGCGCACGTGGGCTCCTCGCCCCACCGTGTCGGCCATCACGGCCAACGATCTCCGCACCCGCCTCTACCAGTTCGCTGATGACTCCATGCAGGGTCGGCGTATCGGGGAGAAAGGCAACTTCAAAGGCACCGAGTACATCGCCGGTGAGTTCAAGCGCGTCGGCCTCAAGCCGGCCGGCGACAGCGGGACGTACTTCCAGACGCTCCCCTTTGGCCCCACGCAGTTCGACAGCAGCACCTCGTCGCTGCGGATCGGCGGCGCGGCGCAGACGGCGACGCGCGACTGGATTCCCACCGTGCCGACGGCGCAGAACGGTTTCGGCGGCAAAGCTGAGCTGAACGGCGTGCCGGCCGTCTTTGCCGGCACGTGGGGGGACACCGCCGTGATGCTCGATCCGGCCGCGTTCACGGGCAAGGTGGCCGTCTTCCTGGCCGCGCCCGGCGCGGGCTCCTCGGGTGGCGTACGCGGACCGGCGTCGTTCGTGAGCTGCGCCGACGTGCCCAACAAGTTCGGCGTCACCGCAATTCTCGCCGCCGACAAGGTGGCCGCGTCCGCGCCGGCTCGGCCGCCCGCCCCCGCCTTCGCCGCGGCCGGCGCGCGTGACACGCGGGCCCGACGCGCCGGCGCCGTCGCGGTGCTGGTGATCGGCCTTGATGACATGACGCCGACGACCATCAACGCCGCCTTCGAAGGCCGCAACGGCATGCGCCCCACCACCGCGCTCAATGCCGACGCCCCCGCCGGCGCGACGATCTCGCGGAAGTCGGCCGAGCGACTCTTCGGCAAGCCGATCAGCGAGGTAACGGTCGGTACGATTGGTCAGCCGATCACGGCCTCGTGGAATCACGCCTGGCGCCCGTCGGCCTTCGCCGCGCGCAACGTCATCGCCGTGCTCCCGGGCTCCGATCCCACGCTCAAGGAAGAGTACGTGCTCGTTGGCGCGCACAACGACCATGTGGGCATCAACACCACCGTGATCGATCATGACTCGCTGCGCGCCACGAACTTCGTGACGCGTCGCCAGGGCAACAACGATCCGACGTGCATCCCGACGATGGAACAACAAGTGAAGATCAACGCGCTCATCGCAAAGGCGCGCGCCGCCCGTCCGGCTCGCAAGGACTCCATCATGAATGGCTCCGACGACGATGGATCGGGCTCGATGGTGCTGCTGGAGCTCGCCGAGCGGTTCGCCAAGGAGAAGCCGGCGCGTTCGGTGATCTTCGTGTCGCATCAGGGCGAAGAGGGCGGCCTGCTCGGCTCGCGCTGGTTCGTCGACAACCCAACGGTGCCGATCGATAAGATCGTGGCCGCGCACAACATGGATATGGTCGGCAAGGGTCGCGCCGATCAGGTGAAGTTCGGAGGACCGAACTCCGTGCAGATGCTCGGCGCCCGTCGACTGTCGCCTGAGTTTGGCGATATCATCGATTCGGTGAACGCCAGCAGCCCCGAGCCCATGGCGATCGACAAGAGCTGGGACGTTCCCGCCAATCCGCTCAACCGCTTCTGCCGCAGCGACCAGGTGAACTACGTGCGCAAGAATATTCCGGTCGTGTACATGTCGCTCGGCTACGGTCCAGACTATCACATGCAGTCGGACGAACCGCAGTACATCGACTACGACCACGCCGCGCGGTTAGGACGGTTCGTGCACGATGTGATGACCGCTGTGGCGAACCGGAAGGAGAAACCGGCCATCGGCGGCGCAGATCCGAGCTATCCGAGTTGTAACCGATAGCGCTGCGTTCGTCGCGTACCCTTGAGGCACGCCGGTCTCGTCCCTTTCGCATTCCATGACTCCTATGCGCACCGTCACCGTCATTTTCGCGCTCGCTTTGGCCGGCCTCGTCGCACCACGCGGGCTCTCCGCACAGGCCCGCAAGCCGATCGGGCTGATCAACGGCGGCACGGTGCTGCTCGAGTCCAAGTCGGTGAAGCGCGACGGGGGCATCATCACCGCCGCCCTGCGGGTACAGTTTCACAAGCCGACCAAGGTGCCGGGCGGCAACTGGTACAGCTCACGCACACGACTCATGCTCGACTGCCGCAAGCAGGTCGTGGCCGTGCAGGAGAATTGGTACTACAGCGACGCCAAGGGCACCAAGGTGGCGCAGCACAAGGAAGTCGGGATCCCGGGGTACGCCACACCGCTACCGGGTTCCATGCCGAAGGTCGCCCTCGACCACCTCTGTCAGGCGAAGTAGGCCGTCCGAACGCTGCGGACGGGTGGGCCGGTTACGCGCCTGTCCGCAGCATCTGCTCGGTGGACAGCAGGGCGCCGAGCGCCGTCGCTGAGCCACCCGCGTCGGGCGTGAGAATCGTGGCGCCGTAGAACTTGGCCACGAGCCCGAACGTGCGACGGATGCTCTTGAGCGCCGTGAGGTGGCCCACGATCACCACGTGCGGAAGTTGCTGCGCGCGCGCCGCGTTGATCGCAATCACCGCGATCACTTGCCCCACCATGTTCACGAGCGCCGCCGCCGTATCTTCGGGTGACGCATCCACCGGATGACGGGCCACGCGGCCGAAGTTCACCGCCGTCGTCTCCGGTGGCAGACTCCCGATCGCGCCGCCGAGCACTTCGGCAATCGTGAGATTGTGCGTCGTGTCGGAGCCTTGCTGCGCCAGGGCGTCGATCTCGCGCGGATCCACCGTGTGCAGCAGCAGGCGGCCGAGCCCCACCAGCGTGCCACCACCGACGCCCGTGCCGGTTACGTGGTGCGCACCGTTTTCACTGGCCGCCACGCACGCCGTTCCCGACCCGGCGCTGGTCACCAGCGCCGATGCGAGATTGGCCAGCGCCAATCCACCGCGACCGATGGCGCTCACTTCATCCACTCGATGCAGCACACGACCGTCGATGGCCGGCGGTAGCAGCGCACGGTTCCCGCCGGTGACCGCGATCCACTCGAGATCGCGTGGTGACAGGCCGCCCGCGTCCAGCACGTGACGCACGCGCGCCTCATCAGGCTGTCCTTCACTCGGCAGCGTCCAATGGCGCGTGGCGCCATCGTGACGCACGACAACGTCCGTATTGCTCGCGCCGAAGTCGATCGCGGCGGCGGGGCGCCGCCGAGCATCGGTGACCACCGTTACTGGCCCGGATGGTATGTGCGCTTGGCGTTCTTCTCCACGTCGTCGCGATAGTAGTTGACGGTCTTGAACTGACCCTTCGCGTAGTCCTCGGCCTGGTTCATGAAATACGGCGACGACGGGTCACCGCTCACACCGCCGGCGAGCGAGGTCTTGGCCACGATGCGCGGTCCAAATTCGACGGCCGCGATGAAGCTGTTGCCGCGGTTCCCGTAAATGCGCTTCGTGGCGCGCACGCCGTTCTGCGAGAACGCCGCCAGCGAGCCCCAGTTCGACGTCGTAAACGGCACCGGGATGCTGGGCTTCGCATCGTCGTAGACGGCCGTGATGCGCCCATCGAGTCGCTGGAAGCGATTGATCTCGCCCCACGGCGTCTTCCAGCTGCCGAAGTCGCTGGCCAGCTTGTCCGAGACGCGCGCGAGTGCACCGAGCAGCACCGCGTTGTCGCGCGCCGCCGTACGGTTGCCGCGCGTGACGCGCCCCACCTCCTCGCCGTACGCATTCGCGAGCGACATCGCGACCGACGTGAGGCTGTAGCGGTAGTCCCAGCTGCGCAGTACGGCGATCTGGTCGGCGAGCCTGAGGCGCAGCGTGTCGGCGCCGGGCAGCGCATCCCACGCCCCCACGAGCGGCGGAATCATCTGCTCGAAGGCCGGGAGATAGCTGTCGTACGCCGCGGCGATCAGCTTGTCGACGGTGAAGTCGGTGCGACCATTCAACACACGGATCGCGTGGATACCACGCGCGTTCTCGTCCTGATACTGCGACATGTATTTCGGGTAGTCGCCGATCTTCGGACTGTTCGGACCAGCCGCGGTGAACGGCCAGTTATTGGTGTTCATCAACCAGCCGGTGGCCGGATTCGTGACCATGATCGTTTCTTCGATCGCGTGCAGCCCCTGCCACTCGGTGTCGGGCGTACCACCATCGACCGGGCGGGTGTAGTCAAATTTCGGATTGCGCTTCGGAATGAAGTCGCCGTTCACGAAGGCGATCGTACCACTCGCGTCGGCGTACACCGTGTTGTTCGACGAATTCGTGCGCAGCTCCATGACTTTCTTGTAGCTCGCGAAATCGCTCGTTTTCGTGCGACCGAACGACTGCATCAGCGCCTTGATCGGCTCCTGCATAAGACGCACGGCCACCCACTTGCCATTGTCGTTGCGGATGATCGGCCCGTGATGGCTGAAGTACGCCGTGACCGTCTTCCGCTGCATGCCGGCCGCAGTCTTGTACGGCAGTACGATGCGCCTGGCCTTCATCTCGCGCTCGCCGCCGGCGTACTGATAGAACACCTTGCCGTCGCGTTCGGTGACCGTGAGCTGATACTCGTCGGCGACATCGCCGCCGCCGGTGGTGTGCATCCAGCCGTTTTTGTCGTTGAAGCCGTGATAGATGAAGAACTGCCCCCACGTGACAGCACCGTAGGCCTTCAGCCCTTCCTCACTGTTCACGTGAATTTCCGGACGAAAGTAGTGATCCGTGTGCGGATTGATCAGCAGCAGCGCATGGCCGTTCGCAGCGTTCTTCGGCGCAATCGCGAAGCCGTTCGATCCCGTGGGCTCCCGCGGTTCGAACTCGGCGTCGAGTTCCTCGCGCGACGGACCGGCGGGCGTCATGCCCAGGCGCGGCGCGTAGAACTGCTCGATGCCACCGGCGTTCACCCCGGCGATGTCGCCACCGATGCTTCCTTCGGTGAACGTAAGCGCCATCCACGGCTCGAACTTCGTGAGCAGCTTCGGCTTCACCTGCGGGTGGGTGGCCAAGTAGTAATTGAGGCCATCGGCGAAGCTGTTCATCAATGCCTTCAGCCACACCGGGCTCTCGGCGTACTTCGCCTTCATGTCGAGCGTGTCGATGAAGAGCTTCATGCGCAGGTCACGCCAGAGCGCGCCCTCGCCTTCCACTTCCGAGGTGCGGCCCATCGCGGTGATGTAATTCGTTTCCACGCGATTGAAGTCGTCCTCGGCTTGTGCGTAGACCATGCCAAACACGGCATCGGCGTCCGACGTGCCGTACACGTGGGCGATGCCGTACTGGTCGCGCATGATCGTGACGCGATCGGCCTGCTGCTTCCATTTCGACGGCTGTGCCGACGAGACAGTGGGCGCGACGAACGACGCGAGCAGCAGGGTCGCCGCGAAGACGGAGCGGAGCATGATTCGCATGGGATGGCCTACAGAGGTCTACAGGTGGGAGTTACAGGCGGTACACCGAGATGGCGCTGTCGTCGAAGACCTGCGTGTGCTGCGGCTGCACGATCGTGGGCAGCACGTGCACGCGCGCGTGCTCAATGGCGAGAATCGTCGAGAACTTCTGCCGATGCCAGCTCTCGATGAGCCGGTCGAGCATCTTCGATTCGTATGGGGGGTCGGCGAACGCGATGTCGAACTTCCCTGACGGTAAGGCGCCCGCGAACGGCAGCGCGTCCTTCTTGTACACGCGCGTCTTCTCGCGCACGCCGAGGGCGGCGATGTTGGCCTTCAGCGCGTGCAGACTCGACGGACGGAACTCGACGAAGTCCACATACTTGCCGCCGCGCGAGAGCGCCTCGAGGCCGAGCGCGCCGGTGCCGGCGAACAGGTCGATGATGCGAGCGCCTTCAAGATCGTTGCGCAACAGTCGCATGAGCGCGACCCGCACCGTCTCCCCCGTGGGGCGCACCCGGAAATCATTGGGTGAGGTGAGGTGTCGTCCTGCAAACTTTCCGGCCACAATGCGCATAACGGGCTTCTGAGCTACTCGGGTTGGTTGCGCATGTGATCGGCCAGCTGGTGCATCCTGAGCCTCAGATATCCGCGGAGTTCTTCAGACATCGCGTGCTCGGTCAGCGCCCGATCCATGCACCACAGCCACTCGTCCCGCTCACGCGAGCCGATGGCAAAGGGGAAATGCCGCATCCGAAGCTTCGGATGGCCAAACTGCTCCACGTACAGATCCGGCCCGCCCGTCCATCCGGTCAGAAACAGATACAGCTTCTCGCGAGACGCCTTGAGGCTGGTCGCGTGAAGCGCCCGCACGTGCACCGCTTCAGGGGCGGTGTCCATGAGATCGTAGAAGCGATCGACCAGCGCACGGATGCCGGACTCGCCGCCGAGGTCGTCGTAGTGAGACATGGGAATGCAGAAGAGTAGCGCCTGGGGACTCACCGGCAAACGGCGCTAAGAGTTAGAGGCGCGAAGAGTTAGGGGCGCGAAGGTGAACGGCGCTACAAATGAAGGGCGACACGGCGAACCGCGCTGACCAACCCGTGAGGGAGCCAGATTCGCGTGTTTGCCCTGTCGCCCTCGACTCAGCGCCCCTAACTGTCAGCGCTG
>CAMBRJ010000116.1 GCA_945870175.1 Gemmatimonas phototrophica | reverse complement strand
ATACGACTCGCTGCGGGATTCGCTGGAAAAGCTCAAGCTCAACGATGCGTCGCTGCACTACGAGCCCGAAGTGTCCCAGGCGCTGGGGTTCGGCTTTCGCTGCGGCTTTCTGGGGCTGCTGCACATGGAAATCGTGCAGGAGCGTTTGGAGCGCGAGTACAATCTGGATCTCGTGACCACCGTGCCCAGCGTGGAGTACCAGGTCACGAAAACCGATGGCACCGAGTTGATGGTCGAGAACCCGGCGCTCATGCCGCCGGCCGTGGTGATCACGCGGGTGAAGGAGCCCTACGTGCGAGCGCGCATCATGTGCCCCTCGGAGTACATCGGTCCGATCATGACGCTTGGTATGGAGCGTCGTGGCATCTACAAGAACACGCGCTTCCTCGACACCGTGCGCGTGGAGCTCGACTGGGAGTTTCCGCTCGGCGAAATCATTCTCGACTTCTTCGACAAGATGAAGACAGTGAGCCGCGGCTACGCCTCACTGGACTACGAGATCCTGGAGTATCGCGAGAGCGATCTCGTGCGCCTCGACATGCTCATCAACGGCGACGCGATCGATGCGTTCTCGGTGATCGTGCACAAGGACAAGGCGTACGAGTGGGGCCGCAAGGTGGCCGAGAAGCTCAAGGAGCTGATTCCGCGCCAGATGTTCGAAGTGGTCATTCAGGCCACGATCGGCATGAAGATCATCGCGCGCGAAACCGTGAAGCCGCTGCGGAAGGACGTGACGGCCAAGTGCTACGGCGGCGACATCTCGCGGAAGCGCAAGCTGTTGGAAAAGCAGAAGGAAGGTAAAAAGCGCATGAAGCAGGTTGGCAGCGTGGAGATTCCGCAGGAAGCGTTCTTAGCGGTACTGCAAGTCGATTGATCAGCGCCGTCATCCAAACCTCGTTTTTAGGCGACATGATCCTCACGACCCCGCTCCTCGAGCGGCTGGCGCGTGAGGGCGAGGTGCACGTGGTGGCGACGCCGGCGAATGCGACGGTGCTGACGAATCATCCGGCGGTGGCGTCGGTGATTGTGTACGACAAACGGAACGTCGACTCGGGGGTTGGGGGGCTGCGTCGAGTGGCGGCGCAATTGCGCGACACGCGCGCGACCACGGCGTACATGGCGCAAGGCTCGTGGCGTTCGGCCGCGCTGGCGCGACTGGCCGGTGTGCCGGGTGTGGGCTTCGACACGTCGGCAGGGCGATGGTTGTACTCGCGCCGTGTGGTGTATCGGAAAGACTGGCATCATGCGCAACGCCTATGGGCGCTGGCGAATGATCCGCACGAGGACGCGTCGCTGTCGGCGGAGTCGCTGCGACCGTCGCTGTATCCCGGCCCGTCTGACCGGGCGCCGGTGACCGCCCTGCTGCAGGCGGCCGGCGTTCGCGACGGAGAGCCGTTGATCGCGCTTGCCCCCGGCAGCGTGTGGGCGACCAAGCGGTGGCCGTCCTACGATGCGTTGGCGCGCGAGCTGGTGGCTCTTGTCCCCGATGCACGCGTCGTGGTGCTCGGTGCCGCCGGTGATGCCCCACTCGCGGCGGCGATCGGTATCGCGGTACAGCAGCGCGGCGGCCCACCACTGATCGATGCCACCGGCAAGCTGTCGCTGCTCGGCTCGGCCGCCCTGCTCTCCCGCTGCACGGTGCTCGTGACCAACGACTCGGCGCCGCTACATCTGGCGAGCGCCATGAACACGCCCACGGTGGCGCTGTTCGGGCCTACCGTGCCGGCGATGGGATTCGGCCCGCTCGCCGATCGTCACGTCGTGCTGGGGCGCGACGCATTGACCTGCCGCCCGTGCAGCGCGCACGGCGGACAGGCGTGCCCGCTTGGGCACTGGCAGTGCATGCGGGACATGACGGCCAGCGAGGTCGGAGCCGCGGTCGCGCCGATGTTCGACCCGCCCCGAGAGCCGCGCGATGCATCACCCCTCCGGTAGGGCCATCTCTGGGCGGCCGCATTATCTTTTCGCCTTATGACTGCCCTCCCAGCCAACCAGTTCATTGTCGGTGTCGATCTTGGCGGCACCAACATTGTCGTCTGCGCAATGTCCGCCGATGGATCGCGCCACTATGGACTGCGCTCCGAACCCACCGCGGCCCATGAGGGCGCCGATGGCGTGATCGCGCGCATGGCCCGCATGGTGAATTCGGCGGTGTCCGACACGATGCGCGAAGCCGGTGTGTCGCGCGAGGCGTTTCTCGGCGTGGGCGTGGGCGCTCCCGGTCCGCTCGACCGCGAGAAGGGCATCGTGCTCGTGGCGCCAAATCTCAACTGGCACAACATCCCGCTGCGCGATCGCATGACCGAGCTCACCGGCTTGCCGGCGGCGCTCGACAACGACGCGAACTGCGCGACGTACGGCGAGTGGTGGGTGGGCGCGGCCAGAGGCGCGAGGAACGTGATCGGCATGACGATCGGCACCGGCATCGGCGGCGGTATCATCCTCGATGGTCGACTGTATCATGGCTCGAGTGACGTGGCCGGTGAGATTGGCCACACCACCATCAACCAGACGGGTCGTCGCTGTGGCTGTGGTAACTACGGCTGCCTCGAGGCCTACGCCTCTGGCACGGCGATCGCCGAGCGCGCCCGCGAGGCGCTGTCGTTCGATCAGCAGTCGATTCTCCCGGAGTTCGTGGACGGCGACGTGTCACAAATCACCGCGGCCACGGTCTATGCCGCGGCGGCGCAGAACGATGCGGTGGCGATCGAGATCGTGCGCGACACGGCACGTTTTCTGGGCACGGGCATCGCGAATCTGCTGAACGTGTTCAATCCCGATTGTGTCGTGATCGCCGGCGGCGTCACGCAGGCGGGGGAAGCGTTGTTCGTGCCGCTCCGCCAGGAAGTGCGTCGTCGCGCCTTCAAGCCGGCGGTGGATGCCTGCCGCATCGTGCCCGGTACGCTGCCCGGCACCGCCGGTGTGGTGGGAGCGGTCGCGACGTTCATCGCGCAGCACACCGGTCGGCCGCCCGCGTGAGTACGGCGGCGGTGCGTCCTGAACCGCGCAAGCAGCGCGTGGGCGTGATCGGCTCGTTCGTGTGGGATGTGCTGCACGGTCGGGACAAGCGCAGCGTACCCGTGGAAGAATGGGGCGGCATTACCTACTCGCTCTCGGCGCTCGATGCCGCCCTGCCCGATGACTGGGAGATTGTACCGCTGGCTCGCGTCGGCGACGATCTGGTGGATCGGGCACGGCTGTTCTGCCGGACGCTGCGTCACATGGCGCCCGACGCCGAGATCATCGGCGTGCCCTACCCCAACAATCGGGTGGAGCTGCGCTATCTCGACGACGAACGTCGCACCGAGCATCTCACCGGCGGCGTACCGGCGTGGACCTGGCTCGGGCTCAAGGCGGTGCTCGACGCGGCCCGTCTGGATGCGCTGTACATCAACTTTCTGAGTGGGTGGGAGCTCGATCTCGAGACCACGCAGTTGGTGCGGGCCCATTTCACCGGGCCGATCTACTGCGATCTGCACATGAAGATCATGGCCGTGCTCCCCGACGGTCTGCGCGTCGCACAACCGCTGCCGCATGTGGCCGCGTGGTGTGAGTGCTTCGATGTGCTACAGGTGAACGAAGACGAGATGCAGATGATGGCGCCCGACTCGATGGCACTGGCGGCCACGGCGATCGCGGCCGGTGTGTCGTGCCTGTGTGTCACCCTCGGCAAGCGCGGGGCGGTGTACGTGGCCGCGCCGGGATTCGAGCGACTGCGCGACTTGCCGCCTGTGCGAGGTCACACTTCTGCGCTCTCCACATCGCCGCGCGGCGGCAGTGGTGCACTGGGCGCGCTGCGTACGGGGCTGGTACCAAGCGTACCGGCACGGGTCGATGGCCCCGGCGATCCGACCGGATGTGGCGATGTGTGGGGTGCGACCCATTTCTCGCGACTGCTTGCCGGTGATATGTTGACGGATGCCATGGCGACGGCGAATATGGCCGCATCGCGCAACGTCGAGCATCGCGGGGCCTCCGGTCTTGCGAATCATCTTCGCGGAGAGCTGAGCCTTTCGTGACGTCTGTCATCAGCGTACCGCCATCACTCGATGAGCAGAGCTTCGAGCAGGTCTTCGAGCAGTTGGCGTCGGTCCCCGAAGGTGACAAGATCCTGATCGACGCCCGTCATGCGCGATGGGCGTCGCCCTACGGACTGACGGCGCTGCTGTGCGTCGCGCAATCGCGCGCCGACCGCATGGGCTTCGCGGTGCCGGAGCACGCCGACACGGTGTCGTACTGGTCGCGCACGGGATTTTTCCGTCATGCGGCCGAGTTGTACGACATGCATGGCACGGTGCCGCGCGCGCGTGATGCGCACGAGTCGGATGTGCTGCTCGAGATCACCCCGATCACGAAGAGCGACGACGTGCACGGGGTGGTGGGCCGCATTCAGCAGAAGGCTGCCGATATCCTGCACGGCCAGCTCAATCTCGATACCGCCATCACCGGCGCGTTCGGGATGACGCTCAGTGAAGCGTGTCAGAACATCGTGGAGCATGCCGGTCTTGGTGGCTGGGTCGCCGTGCAGACGTACAAGTACGCGCGCCGACTCGGTCGTCGCGTAGTCGTGATTGCCGTGTGCGACGCGGGGGTCGGCTTCCGGAAATCCCTCGAGAGTTCGCCGGGGCATCGCCGCAGCGATCGCTGGGATGACGCGATGGCGCTCGAAGATGCCGTGCTGCGCGCGGTCAGCCGCTTCCGTCATGGCGACAAGGGACGTGGCCAGGGTCTGGCCGGCATCCGTCGTTTCGTCGGGCGGTGGGATGGCAAGCTGTCGGTGCGGAGTGGCACCGCACGCATCGCCATCACACCGGACTGGGATGAAGACGTCCCCATGACCGAAGGACTGCCGTTTTTCCCCGGCGCGCAGATGCAGGTCACGATCCCCGAGCGTCTCGGCGATGCCCCCGTGCGGCCTCGCAGCGCCGGCGCGTCGCGCGCCCGCGCGCGGGGCACCCTGTGAGGTGCCGATGACCATGAACATCGACGTCGGGACCGTGCTGCGCGGGACAGTCTGCGACCTGTATTCGAATCTCGTCACCCGCCCGACCGGCGCGGCCGTCCGCACGGCGATCGAGGAGCAGGTTATCGAGCTCGGTGCCTCGGTCGTGACCACCATCGATTTCTCGCAGGTCAATTTGCTGGATTTCTCGTGCGCCGACGAGATCGTGGCCAAGCTGCTGCTGCGCTACGCGAGCGATGACGGACTGCCGGGATTCCTTACCTTTCGCGGGATTCACGAGGGCCACATTGACCCGATCGAGACGGTCCTCGAGCGTCATGCGCTGGCGTTGGTCTCTTGGCATGAAGGGGCGGCCGAACTGTTCGGCGCGGTGGACGACGACGAACGGCTGCACTGGGAAGCGGTGCGTGATCACGGACCGGTCTGGGCCGAGTCGCTCGCACCAATCCTGGCCGTGACCGAGGCGTTTGCCGCGTTGCAGCTGGACCGGCTTCGGGGCCGACGCTTGATCATGCGACGAGACGACGGATTCACGGTGCCTGGCACCGTGGCGAGGGCAACATGAACGACGACGAGAAGGCCAAAGTCCGGAAGCTGGGGATGTTCAGCGGCTTCTCCCCGGTCCTGCAAGTCGTGGGGTTCATCAGCAGCAAGCCCGGCGACGTCGACCGGGGGCCCATGGTGCGTCTGCGCTCCGACGATGCGCTGGTCCGTCTCGTGACCGGACACGAGTTGGTGCGTGTGGTATCAGAACGACGTTCTGAACTGGCCGAGCTGCAGATCGACGACACGTTGCCTCGCGGCGGGTGCGTCCTGCGGGACGTCGTCGGGGCGGCGCCGTCCGAACTCGTGCGCGTTATCAAGTTGGATACCGACGCCCGGACGCGCGTCTGACCAGGTCCGGCCCGTCGCCGGCCAACTGTGCCTCCATTTCGCATTCAACCCGCCGTGCCCGACATGCGTGACATCGAGGCGATGCCCCCCATGCCGACCGAGCGCTCAGTGGTGCGTCAGCTGGCGCAGCTGGAGCGAACCGAGTCGGCCATTGTGCTGGCCAGCGGCATGGCCGCCGTGGCCTGCACAATGGTCTCCCTGCTCCGCCCCGGCGATCACCTGCTGGCCTGTCGCTGGCTTCGTCCCGAGACGCACCGGTTCTTCTCGCACGAACTTCCCGCGCTCGGCGTGTCCGTGAGCTTCGTCGATCCCACGGAAACGCGTGGATGGCGGCGATCCCTGACGCGTACCACGCGCCTCGTGTATCTCGAGTCGCCGGTCGATCCGACCGGACGCCTCGTGGACATGCGGCCCGTCCGCACGCTGGCGCAGGAGCTTGGGATCGCGCTCGTGGTCGATGCAACGCTGGCCAGCCCGATGAACTTTCGGCCCGTCGAGCACGGGGCCGATGTGGTGCTGCACTCCGCGAGCATGTTCCTCGACGGACACGGTGATGGATTTGCCGGCGTGGTCTGCGGGAGCGACGCCGTGGTCGATGAGGTGCGTTCGAAGATGCAGTCGTGGGGCGCCGAGCCGCATCCCGTCGCCGTGCAGCAGTTGGCCCGTGGACTGAAGACGCTCGGCGTACGCGTCGGGAAGCAGAACGCGACCGCGATGGTCGTCGCCCAGTGGGCCGCCTCGCAGATCGTGCACGATGGTGGCGTGTCCGCGGTGCTTTACCCCGGCCTGGCCACGCATCCCGATCATGCGGTGGCCACCGCGTGCTTCTCGGGGTATGGCAATCTGATCGCGATGACCCTGCGCGGCGGCGACGTCGCGGTCGGCGAGTTTCTCAGTCGATTGCAACAGGTGCGCGTGCATGACGCCGAGCGTGCGGCGCGACTTGGTGGCGTGGAGTCGGTGGCGAGCGCACTTCCCGACGGAGCAATCCGGCTCAGTATCGGACTCGAGGATGCGTCGACACTGATCGGCGATCTCACTCAGGCATTGGAGTAAGTGGTGTCCGGCATTCTTCGCCTGACGAACGTCAGCAAGGAGTACCCCCGATCAGGCGCGGCCCTGCGCGACATCTCATTCGAGATGCGCAAAGGGGAGTTCGTGTTTCTGGTGGGCCATAGTGGCGCGGGCAAGAGCACCTTGCTGAAGCTGTTGTCGATGGCCGAACGCCCGACCACGGGCGAATTGCGCATCTCCGGCTTTTCAAGCCTGTCGATCAAGCCGCGCGAGATTCCGATCTTGCGTCGCCGGCTTGGCATCGTGTTTCAGGATTTCCGATTGCTGTCCGATCGGACCGCCGAACAGAACGTGGCGTTCGCCCTGGAAGTCACGGGTGCTCCGCACGCACAGATCCGTCCCAAGGTCGCGCGCCTGCTCACGCAGGTCGGGCTGGCCTCGAAGGCCACGGCGTATCCGCACGAACTCTCCGGTGGTGAACAGCAGCGCGTCGCCATTGCCCGGGCCTTGGCCAACGATCCGTTTGTCCTGCTGGCCGACGAACCCACGGGCAATCTCGACGACCGCGCGACGCACGCAATTTTCCTGCTCCTGCGCGAGATCAATGCGCAAGGCACCGCCGTGCTGATGGCCACCCACGACGTGGCGATGATTACGCGGTCGAATCTGCGCTTTCTCGAACTCGACCACGGAGAGCTGGTGCACGACGGCACCGATGCCGCACGACTGCTGGCTGACATGCGAGGTCGCCGATGAGGCTGGCCCTCCGTGAAGTGTACCTGGCGTTCACGCGCGCCCCGCTGTTGGCGATGCTCGGAGTGACCACGATTGCATTCTCGCTTTTCGCGTTCGGGCTCTTTGGGCTGGTCGCGATCAACATCAAATCGGCCCTGCTTGAGATCGAAGATCGCGTGGAGATCCGCGCGTTCCTGATCGACGGCGCAAAGGACGCGCAGGTGGAAGAGCTGATGCAGGGGATCAACAAGATTCCCCAAGTCGCCGACGTGGGCTACGTGAGC
>CAMBRJ010000115.1 GCA_945870175.1 Gemmatimonas phototrophica | reverse complement strand
AGTTTCGTGACCAGCCCCCCAATATTGAACCATGCGCATTCCAGTCGAGAGTTATCACCTCCCGAACGGCCTGCATGTGGTTCTCTCTGAGGATCACACGGCGCCGATCGTCGCGGTCAATTTGTGGTATCACGTCGGTTCGGCCAATGAGCGGCTCGATCGTACGGGCTTTGCCCACCTGTTCGAGCACATGCTGTTTCAGGGGTCGGCAAACGTCGAAGCCAACGAACATTTCGAACTCGTCCAGCGCGCCGGAGGGACCCTCAACGGGTCCACGTGGCTCGATCGGACCAACTACTATGAAACGGTTCCGTCGCATCAGGTCGCATTGGCGCTCTGGCTCGAGGCGGACCGGATGGGTCGGATGCTGCCGGGGCTCACCCAGCAGAAGCTCGACACGCAACGTGACGTCGTCAAAAACGAGCGCCGCTGGTCGATCGACAACCAGCCGTACGGCACGTGGTGGGAGCGTCTGCCGGCCCTCTGTTTTCCGGAGGCCCATCCGTTCCATCACTCGTTGATCGGGTCCATGGAGCATCTGACCGACGCGTCGCTCGACGACGTCGCGGACTTCTTCCGGACGTATTACACCCCGGACAACGCGGTGATCACCGTCGCCGGTGATTTTGATCGCACCGAGACCAGGCGCCTGATTGAAGAGTACTACGGTCCGATTTCCCGCGGCGCCCCGCGTCCGCCGCTCCGCGACATGACGCTGCCGCCCACCTTCGGAGACACGCGCCGTGCGGTGGTACCCGATGCCGTCGCCTTGCCGCGTCTGTTCGTGGCCTGCCGCACCCCGGTGTTCGGCAGTGATGGTTATTACGCCGCTTCACTCGCTGCCGCCATCCTCGGCCTGCGCACCGGCTGTCGACTTGAGCAGTCTTTGGTGCGGAAGCAGCGGATCGCGTCCCAAGCGAGCGCGTTCACATACGATCTGGCCAAGGGCAGTGACCTGTTGGTGGTTGATGCCACGGCGCACCCCGACGTCACGCCGGCACAGCTCGAAGCGGCCGTGTTGGGCGAGCTCGACCTGATGCACCAGCATGGTGTGACCGATGTCGAAGTGCAGCGTGCCCGCGCGCTGATCGAGACGAGTTTTGTGACGAGCATGCAGTCGGCCGCCGAGCGCGCCGATCAGTTGTCGCGCTTTGCGACGTACTTTGGTGATGCGGCGTTGATCAACGACCAGGTGGAGCGCTACGGCGCGACGACCACGGCCGCGGTCTCCGCCCTCGCCCGCGAGCGGCTTGGTCCCGATAATCGCGCCCTGCTGCTCTTCGTTCCGGCTGAAGAACAGCCGCCGGCCGACTCTGCGGAATTGGCGGAGGCTGTCGCATGAGCAGCACACTCGCGAACAACACACCGGCGAACAGCACACCCGATGCGCTGTCGGATGCGATGCCTGCCGCGTCGCCGCGTCCCGGCGCTGGCACGCCGAGCGATTATCGGTTTCCGCACTTTGCCACGCGCATTCTGGCGAACGGTCTGCGATTAATCGTGGCGAATGTGCCGGCGTACCCGGTGGTGACCACCTTGGCGGTGATCGAAGCGGGCGCCACGCGTGATCCACGCGACTACGAAGGGCTCGCGCAACTCACCACGCGCGCGCTGGCGGAAGGCACGCGTGACATGAACGCGCTCGAGCTCACCTCGCGACTGGAGATGCTTGGCACGACGCTCGACACCGGCGCCGACTGGGACTCGGCGATCGTGCAGATCACCGCGCTGTCCTCGCGCATTGATGACGCGGTGGCGGTGCTGTCGGAAGTGTTGCGATATCCGTCGTTTCCCGAGTCGGAACTGGAGCGCATGCGCGGCGAGCGACTGGCCGATCTGGCTCAGCTGCGCGCCGAACCGCGGGGGTTGTCCGACGTGTTCTTCTCGCGTCTGCTGTATCAGCCGGAGTCGCGTTTCGCACGGTTGGCGGGCGGTGATGAACAGAGCATCATGCGCCTCACACGCGAACGCGTGCAGGCGTATCATGCGGAGTTCTATCGTCCCGACGCCACGGCGTTGATGATGATTGGCGACATCGATGTGGACCACGCGGTGAAGCTGGCCAGCGCGCACTTCGGCGATTGGGCCGGCAAGGCGCCACCGGTCACGGAGCCGGTGGATACCCAGCGGTTTCTCGAACCGCGCGTGCATCTGGTGCACAAGCCGGACGCGCCGCAGTCGGAAGTGCGCGTGGGGCACGTGGCGATTCCGCGCCTCCACGAGGATTATTTCCCCGTGGTGGTGATGAACGCGATTCTGGGCGGACTCTTCTCGTCGCGGCTGAATCTGAATTTGCGCGAAGTGCACGCGTACACCTACGGCGCGCACTCGGCGTTCGATTGGCGTCGCGCCGCCAGTCCCTTTGAAATTTCGACCGCGGTGGAGACGGCGGTCACGGCCGATGCGCTGCGCGAGATCGCCCTCGAGTTCGCGCGCATTCGCGAAGCGCCGGTCAGCGATGCCGAACTGTCGCTGGCCACGAGCTATCTGGTGGGTGTCTTCCCGATTCGCTTCGAAACCACCGCCGAAGTGGCGGGCGGGTTGGCAAATGTGGAGATCTTCCGACTGCCCACGAACTACTTCGATACGTATCGTGACCGGGTGAAAGCGGTCACGGCGCAGGATGTGCTGCGTGTGGCGCAAACGCATCTCGATCCGAGTCGATTGCAGGTCATCGTCGTGGGTGATGCCACCGCGATCCGTCCGACCGTCGAAGCGCTGTCGCTTGGTGCGGTTACCGTGTACGACCCGGCAGCAGACGATGTCGCTGCCGCGCCTGTGTCTCCCTCCTCAGCCTCCTGAATCGACGTGTCGCCAGCGAAGAAGTCCGTAAAGACGTCCGTGAAGAAGTCCGTGAAGCCCCCTACGTCGCCGTTCTATGAGGTGCGTCGCTCCAAGATCCAGGGGCGTGGCGCGTTCGCGATCCTGCCGATTCGCAAGGGCAAGAAGATCGATGAGTACTGGGGGAAGCCGATCACGCACGAAGAGGCCGACCGTCGCTATGACGATAGTGAAGCACGTCATCACACGTTCCTGTTCGTGCTCGACGACGATACGGTACTCGACGCCAGGTACGGCGGAAACGACGCGCGCTTCATCAATCATTCGTGCGATCCGAACTGCGAGACGGTGATCGAAGACGGCCACATCTGGATCAAGGCGATGAAGGCGATTACGCCGGAAACAGAGCTGGTGTACGACTATCGGTTCGAGTGGCAGGACGAGTACGAGCCGGACGATGTGCGGTATTACGCGTGCCGGTGCGGCGCGAAGAAGTGTCGCGGGACGATTCTGCGTATTCCGGTGTACCTGCGTTCGACGATCAAGCAGTGGCTGGCGGGCAACGATGTGCCCGTGCCAAAGAAGCCGAAGAAAGGCGCCAAGAAGGTCGTGAAAAAGGCCGTAAAGAAGGCCGTAAAGAAGGTGGTCAAGAAGGCGGTCCGCTGATGGCGATCGAACGGCAGGGCCCGGGCAAGATCATCGGGACGCGCGGGTACACCGGGAAGGTGATCTCGATCGACATCGACACCGTGCGCTTTCCCGACGGCTCGACCGGCCAGCTGGAGATGGTGCGTCATCCGGGGGCAAGCGCGATCGTGCCGCTGCTTGGCGACCTCGACAATGATCCAGAGGTGCTGTTGATCCGCCAGTATCGGTATGCGGCCGAGGGGTATCTGTACGAGATCCCGGCCGGCCGTCTGGATGCCGGAGAAGAACCGCTGGTCTGCGCACATCGCGAGCTTAAGGAGGAAACCGGCTACACCGCGTCGCGTGTCGAACATCTGTTCACGATGTTCACGACCCCCGGCTTTACCGATGAGAAGATCCATCTTTTCATGGCGACGGGGCTCGAGGCGGGCGAGTGGAAGCGCGAAGCGGACGAGTTCATGGAGTTGGCGCCCACCAAGCTGTCTCGAGCGCTGTTGATGATCGAGCAGGGCGAAATTCAGGATGCCAAGACGGCACTCGCGCTGCTGTACACCGCTGGCTTTCGTCTGAACTGACAGCGTCTGTCCTCTTTCAGTGTCCTCTTTCAGAGACATTCTGGAAGAGGAGACAGAATCCGCTGACATCGTGACGTCGGGCACAGAAGTACAAGTCGTTTTGAATTAACGACTTAGGGCGGCGGGTTCCACAAAGTTCCTTCCGGCACGCCCTGTGCACTAGGTCCCGTGTGTGCGACGACATGGTCTGCCGGATCGTCCGGCCATCTGGTCGAAGCACCGTGAGTCTTCGGGCTCGCGTCACCGTAGGCGGAGGACTCGATCATGGCCGATCTGGCTCGCACGAAACTGACGTCACAGCACACCCCCGCGGTGCCGGTGCGCGAGCATCTGCGCACCCTCGAGGATGGAGATGTGGTGTCGGCGTTCCTCGGAGGCGAGGAACGCGCCTTCGAAGAGCTCGTCGACCGGTACCAGGGTCGGCTGCTCAACTTCGTCTACCGCACCATCGGTGACCGCGACCGCGCCGAAGATCTGGTGCAGGAAGTGTTCATTCGGGTGTATCGCCATATCGGACGCTTCGATCGCTCAAAGAAGTTCTCGACGTGGATCTATACCATTGCGTCGAACCTGGCGAAGAACGAGCTGCGCAACCGTTCGCGCAATCCGCTCGTGCTCTTCCAGACGATCAAGGCCAAGTTCGAGGACGAGGATCGCCCGCTCCAGTTCGAGGATGTGCACACGCGCCCCGACGACCTGTTCCGGAAGCGTCACCTGAAGGAGATGGTGGAGCAGTCGGTGGCGGAGTTGCCGGCCCATCACCGCGAGGTGTTCGTGCTCCGCGAGCTGGAAGGGAAGTCGTACGAGGAGATCGCCGAGATCACCGGCGTGAACCTTGGTACCGTCAAATCGCGTCTCAACCGTGCTCGCACGGCCTTTGCCGACATCATCGCGCCACTTGTGCGATAGGTACAGGTCGAAAGAGCCGCTCCATGACCCCCCGCCCGGGATTGCCCTGGCGGGGGGTCATGCGTTTGGATACAGACTGAGCCGTGGCTCCAGAGATCGGAACCGCACCCAAGGCCACGGGTATCCTGCCGTGCGATCGTCCGCGATGCCTTCTACACGAGTCAATACCGCACTGATGGACTGCAAGAGCTTCCGAAAGCAGCACCTGGCCTATCTGGATGACACGATGCCTGGCGACGAGATGGCCGCCGCGCAGCATCATGTGATGGTGTGCGACGGCTGTGCCGCGCACGATACGCTGGTACGTCGCTCGCTGATGGTCGCGCGCAGCATGCCCGCGCTCGAACCCAGCGCGGACTTTCAGGCCCGACTTCGCGTCCGCCTGGCCGAATGCCGCGACGAGTGCCGCGACGAGCGGACGGCGATGGCCGCCCGGTCGGCCCTGCTCCTCGCACCGCGCTCGGCCGCTTCGCGGAACACGCGCGTGGTCGTGGCGGTGGCGGCCAGCGCGATGCTCGGCGCGTTCGTCTGGCAGGGGTGGAGCGCCCCGGCCCCGGAGCTGTCGATGCAGCCCGTGATTGCCTCGCAGCCGGCCAGCCCCATGCCGGTTTCGTACATCACCCCCGAATTGATGCAGGCGATGGCGACCGGGAACCCGGTCTGGCCGGCGGCCATGATCATCGAGGATGCCCCGACGCATTTTGTGCGCAGCGACTTCACCCTGGCGACCTTCTCCCAATTGCGCTGAAGTTCGACCGGCGGTCCCTTATCTTCATGGGATGGCCAAAGAATCGTCGCCCCTTCGCGTCGTTCAGGCCGCGATTCAGTCGCGGAGCTTCGCGCCTGTGTATTACCTGCACGGCGACGACGATTATCTGAAGGACGGCGCGGTGCGCGATCTGCTCGAGGCATCGATCGACCCGAGCACGCGCGACTTCAACTGCGAAATCCGTCGCGCCAGTGAACTCGATGCCGAAGCGGTGAGCAGCTTGCTGTCTACGCCGCCGATGTTAGCCGAGAAGCGCGCGGTCGTGCTCCGCGACGTGACGGCGCTCAAGAAAGCGGCGCGACAACAGCTCGACCTCTACCTCAAGCGCCCGGCCAGCGATACGCTGCTGCTGTTGGTGAGTCCCGCCGGCACCAAAGTCGACGCCGCGATTGCCGCCGCCTCGGAGACGCTCGAGTTTGCGCCACTCACCCCCGAGCGCGTCCGTCGCTGGATCGCGCATCATGCGACGACGGTGTTGACGGTGAACATTGCCGACGACGCGGCGCAGCTGCTGCAACAGGCGGTGGGCAACGATCTGCATCAGCTGGCGTCGGAGCTCGACAAGTGCGCGAGCTACGCGATCGGGGTCGATCGCGACGTGCGCGCCACCATCGATGTCGATATGGTGTCGGCGGTGGTCGGTATCCGGCGTGGCGAAACGGTGACCGATCTGCTCGACGCCGTCGCGCGACAGGACGCCGCCGCCGCGGTGACGTTGGTGGCGCACGTGCTCGGGCAGCCGAAAGTGACGGCGGTGCAAGTCGTGATGATGCTGAGCACGCAGGCGTTCGCTCTGTCGTTCGGGCGCGCCCGCCGCGATGCCGGGATTCCCACCAATCGGTTGCCGCAGGAGTTCTTTGCGTTCCTCAAGGAAACCGGCGGGTATCCGGGGCGGCCGTGGAACGAAGCGTCATCGGCGTGGACCAAGGTCACCGAGCAGTGGAGTGCGGCCGCGTGTGAAAAGGCGCTCGAGTTGTTGCTGGAATCCGATATCGCGCTCAAGGAAACGACGGTCTCGAATGCGGAGCAGATCCTGATGTCCCTCGTGCTCGGCCTCTGTGCTACACGTCGCCGGAAGGTGGCGTGATGCGTCGCCCGCGTCGCGCGACGCTGACGATCGCGGCTGCCGGTTGCGTCGCCACGTTGTGGCTCGCCCCCATGATGTCGGCGCAGGTGACGCCGGCGGTGGAGCGCACCACCGCGCGTGCGCGCGCGATGGTGGACGGCGGCGATGGCGCCACGGCGCGCGCGCTGCTTGATTCGCTCGTCGATGCCGTGCCGATGGGCACGATCGATCGTGCCGAGGCGCTCTATTGGCGCGCGGTGCTCGCCGAACGCATTAGCGATGCGGAGCGCGACTGGAAGCGATTGGTGATCGATGTGCCGTTGTCGCCGCGTGCCCCCGACGCACTGGTGCGGTTGGGCGAACTGGACATGCTGCGCGGACATCCGGCCGACGCGCGCGTGTATTTCACGCGCGTGCTGCGCGACTTCCCGAGTGGCGTCTATCGCGCGAAGGGGCTGCTCTGGCTCACGCGCAGCTACTTCGAAGAGCGCAACATGGCGGGCGGCTGCCGTGCGCTCGATTCGCTGCGCGGTGTCGAGATCCCGGAAGGTGAATTGCGGTTGCAGTCGGACGAACTGCAGCGCCGGTGTACCAGCGCGATGGCGAACAGCGCGATGGCGACCAGTGCGCCGGCGACCAGTGCGCCGGGGGTTGCCGAGAAACCGGTGGCCGCGGGGAAGCCGACGCCGTCAGGAAAGTCACCGGCTGGATCGGGACGCTACTCCGTGCAGCTGGCGGCGTACGACACACGGGCCGAAGCCAACGACGCCGTGCAGCGGTTCCTGCAGCGTGACATCGACACGCGCATCGACGGCGAGCAAAAGCCCTTCCGCGTGCGTATGGGCTACTACGCGACGCGCGCCGAGGCGACCAGGGCACTGAGCCGACTGAAAAAACTCGGAGTGGACGGCTTCGTGGCGGAGCGCGCGCCGTGAGTGGTGCGGCCACGCCGTTGATGCAGCAGTATCGGGAGATCAAATCGCGTCATCAGGATGCGATTCTGTTTTTCCGGATGGGCGATTTTTATGAGATGTTCTACGACGACGCGGAGACCGCGTCGCGGGCGATCGGCCTGACGCTGACCTCGCGCAACAATGGCGGGGCGGCGGACGTGCCGCTGGCCGGTATTCCCGTGAAGGCCGCGGCCGAGTATCTGCGCCGCTTGGTGGGACAGGGTTTCCGGGTCGCCATTTGTGAGCAGGTGGA
>CAMBRJ010000114.1 GCA_945870175.1 Gemmatimonas phototrophica | reverse complement strand
GCGGGTTTCCACACGCTCGCCTTTCGTCGCGGCGCGTGTGCCACGCGAGCGGCGTCCGGCACGTGGCGTCGGCGGTTCCTGGACCGGCGTGTCCCAGAAGGCGTCATCCTGCATGTTGGCCACTATGCGTCCCCTTCGCACTCTTCGGGCGGCATAACCTGATCGAACAGGTCGAGCAGTTCGAGCGCCGCCATCGCGGCTTCCGCTCCCTTATTGCCATGCACGCCACCGGCGCGTGCTTCGGCCTGTTCCATATTGTCGGTCGTGAGCACGCCCATGGTGACCGGCACGTCGAAGTCACGCATGGCGTCCATGAGCCCGCGCGACGTTTCGCCGGCGACGATGTCGAAGTGCGGCGTATCGCCGCGCACGACGGCCCCAACGGCCACCGCGGCGTCGTAGCGCTCGGTGGCGAGCGCACGGCGCACCGCGACCGGGATCTCCCACGCACCCGGGACCCACAGCACGTCGATGTCTTCGAACTTCACGCCCTGCCCTACCAGCGCGCCCACCGCCCCTTCGGCGAGAGGCATGGTGATGCCCTCGTTGAAGCGACTCGCGACGACGACAATGCGGCGACCTTCACCGCGCGGACTACCGTTGAACTCGGCCATCAGGAATACGTCTCAGATTGCGAACAGGTGACCGAGCTTAATGCGCTTCGTTTCGAGATACGAGGCGTTTTCGTCGGTAGAGGGAGCTTCGATGCGGACACGATCCTTGAGGATCAGGCCGTAGCCATCGAGGCCCACGAGCTTGCGGGGATTGTTAGTGAGCACGCGAATGGACTTCACGCCCATATCGAGGAGAATCTGCGCGCCGATCCCGTAGTTGCGCAGGTCGTCCTTGAATCCGAGCTGCTCATTTGCTTCGACGGTGTCGGCGCCTTGGTCTTGCAGTTCGTACGCCTTGAGCTTGTTGAGGAGTCCGATGCCGCGCCCTTCCTGATCGAGGTAGACGATGACGCCTTTCCCCTCAGCCTGAATCATCTGCATGGCCGTATCGAGCTGCCAGCCGCAATCGCAGCGACGGGAGTGGAAGACGTCGCCGGTGAGGCACTTGGAGTGCATGCGGACCAGCACGCCCTCTCCTTGCTCAACGTCGCCGAAAGCGATCGCGATATGCTCGCGCGCATCGACATCGTTCTGGTAGCCCACGATCCGCCACTCGCCGTACCCGGTGGGCAGCCGCGCCTCGGCCACGCGATGCACGAGGCGCTCGTGCTTCAGGCGGTACGCCACGAGCTGCGCGATCGTGATGAACGTGAGGCCGTGCGTCTTGGCGAAGACTTCGAGCTGCGGACGACGCGCGGTGGTGCCGTCCTTGTTCAGAATCTCGCAGATCACGCCGGCCGAGCGCAGCCCGGCGAGCCGCGCGAGATCGACGGCCGCTTCGGTGTGCCCGACGCGCTGCAGCACGCCACCATCGCGCGCACGCAACGGATGAATGTGTCCCGGCACGCGCAGATCGGCGCGCGTGCTGTTGGGATCGACGGCCACACGAATGGTGGTGGCGCGATCGCTGGCACTGATGCCCGGGCTCACGCCGTACTTCGCGGCGGCATCGATGCTCACGGTGAAGGCCGTGTGCATGGCCTCGGTGTTTTCCTCGACCTGCATCTCGAGTCCGAGATGATCGGCCAGCGCATTCTCCATGGCGAGGCAGATCATGCCCTTCGCGTCGAGCATGAAGTTGACCATTTCGGGCGTCACCATTTCAGCGCCGCAGACCAGGTCACCCTCGTTTTCGCGATCTTCGTCATCGGCGACGATGATGAACTTGCCCGCCGCGATGTCGGCCAAGGCCTGCTCAACCGTACCAAACGTCAGTTCCTGCGCCTCTTCGCCCGCTGCTGCGTTCGCTGCTGCGTTCGCTTCCGTCATGCGGCTTCAACCCCTGCGCTGCGCCAAGGCGTCAGCAACCGTTCGACGTGCTTTGCAAGCACATCCGCTTCGACATGCACGCGATCGCCGGCGACGAGTTCGCCGAGCGTGGTGTGCCGTTTGGTGTATTCGATGATGGAGAGCTGCACGCCGTCGTCGAGCAAGGCGTTGACCGTGAGGCTCACGCCGTTGACGGTGATGGAGCCGTGCGCCACCATGAGCGGACGCAGCGCAACGGGAAGGACCAGGTCGATGAGCCATGCGTCGCCCACCTGCTCGGTGCGCGCCACGATGCCGAGGTCATCGACGTGTCCGAGCACCATGTGGCCGCCGAGTCGGTCACCGAGGCGCAAGGCGCGCTCGAGGTTGACCTGCGCGTCGGCGCGCCACGTGTTAATAGTGGTGCGACCGAGCGTGGTGATCACGGCGGCGACGGTGAACCACCCGCTGCCGTCATCGTGCACGCCATGTTCGCGCACCGTCAGGCACGCGCCATTGGCGGCGATGCTTTCGCCGTCGACCAGGTCGGTATAGCGGCAGCGGATGCGCAGTTCGCGCCCGGCCGGCGTGTCGGCGACGTGGGTGATAAGTCCCAGGTCGTCCACGAGCCCCGTGAACATCCTCTCGTCAGTCTCCAGAAACAGCGTAGACGGTCATCAGGTCGGCACCCAGTGCCTTCCGCTCCACGACGCGTAACCGCGGCGCCTGTCCGGCCCGCTGCGCAGGAAGCGCCGCGAAGGCCGACAGGGCTCCGGCGCCGAGAATGACCGGTGCCTGAAAGATAACCAGTCGGTCGACGAGTCCGGCGGCCAGCAGCGAAGAACCCAGCGCGGCGCCGCCTTCGACCAACACATGACGGACCGCGCGGGTGCTCAACTGCCGCAGCGCCTCGCTCGCCGAGGCGACGACGATGGTCTCCACGCCGGCCTCACGAAGGGCGGACTCGGCCTCGGGGCACGAGCCGTTGGTGAAGTCCACGACCGGGAGGTGGCGGGCCGACCGGACCAGCTGGCCGTCGAGCGGCAGGCGGGCGCGCCGGTCGAAGACCACGCGTACTGGGGCGCGGCGCGGCGCCACGGCATGGCGGACGGTGAGCGCCGGGTCGTCGGCCAGCGCGGTCCCGATCCCGACGGCGATAGCATCGCTGTCGGCCCGCAGCGCATGCACGGCAGCGCGGGCCTCGTCGCCCGTCAGCCACCCCGGCTGGCGCGAAACGTCGACGATGGCCCCGTCGATCGAGACCGCCAGCTTCAGGGTGACGTACGGACGATCCGCTCCCCGCGCGGCAAAGAAGAACGGCGCGTTCTGGTCGAGGGCCTCGCGCTGGAGTACCCCGCCACTGACGGCGATCCCGGCCGAGGCAAGGCGCGCCGCGCCGCCGGCCGCTGTGGGGTTCGGATCATGGGCCGCGAAGACCACCCGCGACACGCCGGCGGCGACGAGCGCCTCGGAACAGGGGCCGGTCTTTCCTGTGTGATTGCAGGGCTCGAGCGAGACGTAGGCCGTGGCTCCACGCGCCCGCGGGCCGGCGGCGAGGAGGGCGGCGACTTCGGCGTGGACTTGGCCATACTCGGCGTGCCACCCTTCGCCGACAATCTGGCCCTGCTGGACGATGACGGCGCCGACCTGGGGATTGGGCGACACGCGGCCTGCCCCGCGTGTGGCGAGTTCGAGGGCGCGACGCATGAAGCGCACGTCGTCGGCCGATGCGGCCGCGACGTGCGCCTCTGACGCGGCGGGCCGCGGCCCGCTAAAACCGGAAGGCGATGCCGAGCGATCCGTAGCGATAGCCTTCATCGGCCTTCCGGCCGCCAAACTGATTGAGAGTTTCCAGCACTGTGCCTTCACTCGACCAGCCGTATTCGCCGACGAGCCGAGCCAGAACGAGACCGAGCGATGCGTTCACGAACGCGGTGTTGCGCGTGGTGGTGTAGCGGAGGTCAGGCAGCTCCACCAGGAAGCGCTGATTGGCACCCAGCACGGTTTCATTGACCGAGGCACGCATCGACGCCGAGCCTTCGATCTTGTCGCGACCGACGCCGGCGGCGATCCCGAAGATGGCCACGCGCTTGCTGGCCACGATGCGCAGCGCGTTCGACGTGACTGACGTGCCCGTGACCGTGAGCGTGTCGTTGTTCGGCATATAGCCGAGATCGACGGTCGGCAGCTTCCGACGCATGTAGCTCACACTGAGACCGGGAAAGAACGACGATTCCTGCAGCAGGCCAACGCGCACCCCAGACTGGAAGGCGACCCCGCCGTTGGTGGGTGCGACCACGAAGTTCGACTCCGACACCGTGGGCAGATAGGACGCGCCCAGCAGCACGTCGAGGCCGAGCGTGTTGGTGAGCCCGAGCGGAATCCCCGGAAAGATGCCGATGGCGGCGTCCGCCGACGGCAGCGGAATCGGCGTGCGGATTGCGCCGAAATCAGAGCTGGCGGCCGATCCGGTCAGGCGAATCGGAACCGCGTTCTTGGGCAACTGCCCATCGACCGCACTGACGCGAAACGAGAACGCGCGTTTGGGCCATCCGCCGAGCGTGCCGCCTTCTCCAAGCACGGGATTGCCCGCCGACACCGCGATCCCGATCTGCGGTACGACAAAGCCGAACAGATCGCGCGCTTTCTGACAGGCGTCGGCCCCAGACACAGTCCCGGGCGACACCGTGCAGGGCCCCGAGGTGGTCTGGGCGGCGAGCGCCGCGGCGTTCACCGTTGTGAACGCGGTCAGCGCAGCGGCCGCGAAACCGACCATGCGCTGCCGATGCACACTCATGTGACGACTCCATCGAGGCGCACGCGGCCTGTGCCCGGGATGACATGGCCGCACTCCCAGGCGTCGATGCCACATGCCGCAGCGCGCGACGTGATCTCGCGCACCTTGTCCGGTGCCGTGATGACGACCATTCCCACCCCCATGTTGAAAGCCCGGAACATCTCGAGCGGAGCAACCGCTCCAGCCTCAGCCAGTACCCGGAAGGTCGAGGGGATGGTCCACGTCGACGTGTCGACGGCAGCGTCCAGTGTTTCAGGGAGCGCACGATTCAAATTGCCCGGCAGTCCGCCGCCGGTGATGTGCGCCATCGCGTGCACATGGCCGAGCACTGGCCTGAGGCACTGCAGATACGAGCGGTGCACCTTGAGCATAACGTCAGCGACGGAGGCACCACCGGCATCGGGGAACGCGTCGTGCACGCCAAGCTGGAGTCGATCGCTGATGATGCGACGTGCGAGCGAATAGCCGTTGGTGTGCAAGCCATCGCTGGCGAGGGCGATGAGGGCGTCGCCTTGGCGCACATTGGCGCTGGTGATCACCCGCGACTCTTCAACGATGCCGACGATGAAGCCGGCGAGATCGTAGTCTGGCGGTGTATAGACGCCCGGCATTTCGGCCGTCTCACCGCCGATCAGCGCGCACAGATTTTCGCGGCAGCCCGCCGCCACGCCCGCCACCACGCCTTCGACGACCTGCGGCAACAGCTTGCCGAAGGCGACGTAGTCGAGGAAGAACATCGGCACCGCGCCCTGCACCAAGATGTCGTTCGTGCAGTGATTGACGAGGCAGTGCCCAATGGTGTCGTGGCGATCCGCTTCGATCGCGATCTTGATCTTCGTGCCCACGCCGTCGGCGCTCGAGACGAGCAGCGGCGCGCGATAGCCCTCGGGCACGCGAAACATGCCACCGAAGCCACCGAACGTGCCGCGCGCACCCGCCGTCATGGTGGACTGCACGAGCTTGGCGAGCCGGTTCTTCGAGTCTTCGGCCGCGTCGATATCGACGCCCGCCGAGCGATAAGTGAGCGGGGTGTCGCCGGACGTGCTCACGCGCGGAGATCCTCGTCGAAGGCGACGAGCTGGCGGAATTCCTGAACGCGCGCGTCGATGTCGGCACGCGTGATGTCGAGCAGACGTCCGTTCGAGAACTTCTCGACGGCGAACGAACCCATGGCCGAGCCGACCACGACGGCACGACGCATGGACGCATCGCTCAGGTCCCCGCTGGCCGCGAGCGACCCAATGAAACCACCGGCGAAGGAATCACCGGCTCCGGTGGGATCGAACACCGACTCGAGCGGATACGCCGGCGCGAAGAACACACTGTCACGCGTGAACATAAAGGCGCCATGCTCGCCCTTCTTGATGAGCACGTGCTTCGGTCCCTTGTCGAGAATCCACCGCGCGGCCTGCACCAGGTTGGTGTGCTCGGTGAGCTGGCGTGCTTCGCCGTCGTTGAGCGTGATCAGGTCGACGTGCCCGAGGAGTTCAACGAGCTCGGGGCGACGCGATTCGATCCAGAAGTTCATCGTATCGCAGGCGACGAGGCGCGGCTTCTCGACTTGCTCGAGCACCTGGAGCTGCAGGCGGGGATCGATGTTGGCGAGGAAGACGAACGGCGCCTTGCGGAACTGGTCGGGAATATTGGGCCGGAAATTCGAGAACACGCCGAGATGCGTCTCGAGCGTTTCGGCGGCGTTGAGATCGTGGCGATAGCGTCCACGCCAGCGGAAGCTGGAGCCACTGACTTTCTCGAGACCAGCCAGATCCACGCCGCGCTCGACGAGCGGCTGCAACAGGTCGAGGGGGTAGTCGTCACCGACCACGCCCACCAACTGCACGGGCGCGAAGTGCGACGCCGACGACGCGAAGTAGGTGCCCGATCCGCCGAGCACATCATCGGCCTTGCCGAACGGCGTCTCGACGGAGTCGAGGGCGACGGACCCGACGACGAGCACCTGGCTGGCGGAACTGGGGAAACGGCTCACATGCGCTCCGGCGCGGACAGTCCGAGGATGCGCAATCCGGCGGCGATGCCGAGCTGCGTGGCACGGGCGAGCACGAGGCGCGCACGGTTGATGGCCTCGGGTTCACCGAGGACGTGATGCTTGTGGTACCAGGTGTGGCCGGCGCGCGCCGTTTCCAGCAACCACGCCGCGATGCGATGCGGCTCGAGATTATCGGCGGCGCCTTTCACCGTGGCCGGGAAATCGAGCAGCTGCTTGACCAGCTCTTGCTCGGCCGGCTCGGTGAGCACGCCGAGATCGACGCCGCTACCGGTGACCGTGGTCGCGTCGATCTCGCCGACTCGGAAGATGCCGCACATACGCGCGTGCGCCATCTGCACGTAGTACACGGGGTTCTCTTCCGACTGGCTGCGGGCGAGGTCGACATCGAACACGAGCTGCGAGTCGCCCTTCCGCATGAGGTAGAAATAGCGCACGGCGTCTCGGCCGACTTCGTCGATGAGGTCACGCACGGTGACATACGATCCGGCGCGCTTGGAGATCTTCACTTCCTCGCCGCCCTTCATGACTGTCACCATTTGGTGCAGCACGTAGTCGGGATAGCCCTTGGGGATCCCGATATCGAGGGCCTGCAGGCCAGCGCGCACCCGCGTGATCGTGCTGTGGTGATCGGCGCCCTGCACGTTGATCGCGCGATGGTAGCCGCGTTCCCACTTGGTGACGTGATAGGCGACGTCGGGCACGAAGTACGTGTAGTCGCCGCCCTTGGCCGCGCTCTTCTTCATGACGCGATCCTTGTCGTCACCAAAATCGGTGGTGCGCAGGAACAGCGCGCCTTCTTCCTCGTACGTGTGCCCCGACTGCTTCAGCCCCTCGACCGTCTTGTTGACCGAGCCGTCGGTGTAGAGTGAGCTCTCGAGGTAGTAGGTGTCGAACTTGACGCCGAAGGCCTGCATGTCGAGATCCTGCTCGTGCCGCAACGCGGCGACGGCGAACGCCTGCATCGCGGCGAGATCATCGCCGGCCGCGTCGTCGGCATGCTCGGCCACATACCGTTCCGCGATCTCGCGGATGTAATCGCCGTGATATCCCCCTTCGGGGATTACGAGCGGTGCGCCACCGATGGCGCGCACCTGCGCCTGCGTGCTCTTGGCGAGATTGGCGATCTGCGCGCCGGCGTCGTTGTAGTAGAACTCGCGATCGACGTGCCAGCCGGTGTACTCGAGCAGCGTGCTGATCGCGTCGCCGAGGGCGGCCTGACGGCCGTGGCCGACGTGCAACGGACCGGTGGGATTGGCCGACACGAACTCCACGACCACGCGTTCGCCGTGCCCGATATCGAGGCGTCCGA
>CAMBRJ010000113.1 GCA_945870175.1 Gemmatimonas phototrophica | reverse complement strand
CGTGCGTCGCTATCAGGCGATGGTCGCGTGCACCGCCACGTTGCTCACCGAACGGCGCCGCGTGGCGCCGCCAGGGGCGAACGGCGGGGCGGATGCGCAGCCGGGGCGGAATCTGTTGAATGGCGTGGAGCTGCCGGCCAAATGTCGCGTGCGCATGAACGCGGGTGACGTGCTCACCATCGAAACGCCAGGCGGGGGAGGATGGGGGGCACATAACAGCTAGGGGCGCTAAGAATTGACGGCGCTAAGAGTGAACGGCGCTAAGCTTAAAGTCGCTAAAAGTGAACGGCGCTCCTGCCGTTGCGCTTCACGCGTCTGATTTCTTCGCGCTTTTTACCTTCGCGCCGTCAACTCTTCGCGCCGTTCACTCTTAGCGCTCCTCGCTGTTGAGCTACGCCGTGATCGTCAGTCCTTCCCACGCGGCGAGTACCCGTAGCGCGCTCCCGGCTGCGGTCACCATCGCGCGGCTCTCTTGGACCATGCGTTCCACTGCGTCGTCGTCGCGATCGGGATGGTGGTGAAACAGCACCAGCATGCCGGCGCCGCACGCGAGGGCTAAGCGCGTGGCCTCGAGTTGCGACGAGTGTCCCCAGCCAACGTGCTTGGGGAGTTCGGAGTCGAGATACGTGGCGTCGTGTATCAACACTGGGACGTCGCGAAGGAACGACGTGAGCTGCACCCGCCACGCCGCGGTCGCCTCCGTCGCGTCGGCATACGCTAATTCGTTGTCCGGCGCGTAGGCCAGCGCCGGCCCGTGTGCATCATCGATGCGCAAGACGGCTGCCTCGCCGGGATGCTGAGCGGCGAACCGATGCACGTGTGACGTGCCCACCGCACGCGCCGTGGCCGGTTCCCAGTCGTGCACGCCGAGTCGGCGGCGAATGCCGTCGACGGTGGGAAACATCGGCGGCGAGAGCAGGGCATCCACGAACGGCCGCAGCGACGCCGATGCCCCGTCGCCGCAGCAGATGTCCACGGCGCGCGCCTGCGAGAGCAGGGGGGCGAAGTGCGAGAGCCCCAACACATGATCGCTATGCCGATGCGACAGAAAGATGCGTGCGGGCTCGCTATCGCCATCCCTCATGAGCTGCGCGCCCAGCGCGCGGATGCCGGTACCGGCATCGAGGATGAGCAGGCTGTCATCGGCCGCGCGCACTTCGACGCACGGCGTGTTGCCACCGTACCGGATCGTGCGCGGTCCCGGACTGGGACACGTCCCTCGGGTTCCCCAGAAGCGAATCCGGAACCGCAGTGGAATCCCCGACGGCATCAGCGGCGCATCGGTGGCGAGATCAGCCGCGCGGCCGCGCGCGGGCTTCGAGTGCGGCCCGATCGACGATCGTGACCACGCGTCGCTGCACGGCGATGAGGCCCTTCTCCTGGAACTCCGCCATCGCACGCGACACCGTCTCGCGGCTCGCACCGATCATCTGCGCCATCGTCTGGTGCGTGAGCTGCTTGACCAACGTGGCCGGGTCACCTGGCGTGGCGTGCGCCAGCAGCACCTTGGCGACACGCCCCGGCACGTCGAGCAGCACCAAACTGCCGATCGTCCCATCGGCCTGACGGAGACGGCGCGAGAGCTCGACCATGAGACCCCAGGCCACCTGCGGGCTCGTTTCCACTTGGCGTCGGAAATCGGCGCGGCGCAGCACGAGCAGTATGGACGGCTGCGTGGCGACCACGTGGGCCGAGCGCGGGCGTCCGTCGATGAGCGACAGCTCACCGAAGTGATCGCCCACGGTGAGGACGTTGAGAATGACTTCCCGCCCGTCGTCGGCGATGAGCACCACCTTGACTTCGCCCGAGCGCACGACGAATAGCGCGTCGCCGGGGTCGCCTTCCGTGACGATCATCGCCCCCTTGGCGAAGCGCTGCTCACGGGTGAGTTCGGCGAATCCACCCACCGCCGACCGCTCGAGCTCGCGGAACAGCGGGACCGTGGACAGAAAATCGGTGATACGATTGAGCGACACGCTCATCGTGGGGGGCGTGAATCGCAGGGGAGTCGTTCCGAATGTTACCATCGTATGTCACCTCGGGGCCGGCGCCGACGCGGGCATCCCGTGAAGGTACCAAGGCGGAAGAAGGAGGCCAGCGGGCAGCCGTGGCCTCTGAACCTGCTGTGGATGGCGTCGCGCAGTTATCTTACCGTGATACCCGCGAGATGCGGGCAGGTCCGCGCTTCGGTCGATATTCCCGACCTGCCCGAAGAGTACGATGCCGGTCACGTGCCGCGCCGTGACCAGTATCACGAAGCCTTACGAACTCGAGCACACTCACCCAATGCTGACCCATCTTCGCGACCGCATGGCCGACGCGCTGCGTCGCGCCACCGAAGTGGAGCAGCTGCTGGCCGATCCGGAAACGGTGAAGGACGCGCCGCGGCTTGCTGCACTCGGTCGCGAGCACCATCGCCTGGCCGACGTCGTTCCGAAAGTGAACCGCTATGCCAAGGCCGAAGCGGAGCTCGCCGACGCCAGGGAAATGGCCAACGGTGACGAGCCCGACTTTGCGGCGGAAGCGAAAGCGGAGGTCGAGCGGCTCGAACAGGAGTGCACGGCGCTGGAAAAGGCGCTGTTGCCGCTGCTCATCCCGCGCGACCCCCTCGACGATCGCCCGGCCATTTTCGAACTGCGCGCCGGTACCGGCGGCGATGAGGCGGCGCTGTTCGCCGCCGACCTGCTGCGCATGTACACCCGCTTC
This sequence comes from Gemmatimonas phototrophica, assembly GCA_945870175.1. Taxonomy (GTDB): domain Bacteria; phylum Gemmatimonadota; class Gemmatimonadetes; order Gemmatimonadales; family Gemmatimonadaceae; genus Gemmatimonas; species Gemmatimonas phototrophica_A. The sequence goes on along the minus strand of CAMBRJ010000113.1, from coordinate 5,274 downwards.
ATCGAGCGCAAAGGCTGGCGCATCGAGGGCATTTCCTATTCCGACGGCACCCTGGGCGGCGTGAAGGAAGCCGTGTTCAAGGTCATTGGCGACGGTGCCTTCGGCATGCTGCGCTGGGAGTCGGGCGTGCATCGCGTGCAGCGCGTTCCGGCCACCGAATCGCAGGGCCGCATTCACACGTCGGCGGCGACGGTGGCGGTGCTGCCCGAGGCCGAAGAAGTCGACGTCAAAATCGAAGACAAGGATCTGCGCATCGACGTCTTTCGCTCGTCGGGACCCGGCGGGCAGAGCGTGAACACCACCGACTCGGCCGTGCGCATCACGCACCTCCCGACCGGCTTGGTGGTGTCGCAGCAGGACCAGAAGTCGCAGCTGCAGAACAAGGCCAAGGGCATGGAAGTGCTGCGCGCGCGATTGCTCGATCTTCGGCTGTCGGAACAGGAAGCGGAGCGGTCACGCATGCGGAAATCGCAGGTGTCCACCGGCGACCGGTCAGCCAAGATCCGCACCTACAACTTTCCGCAGGGCCGGGTGACCGATCACCGCGTGGGCGTCACGCTCTACGACATCGATCGGGTGCTCGACGGCGATCTGGGACCGTTCCTCGAGGCGATCGCGCTGGCGAACGCAGAGGAGAGCCTGAGTGGCTGACGACGGTCGGCTGCTGCGCGACGTGCTCCACGACGCCGCGCGGCTGCTGCTGGCGTCGCCGGCGCTGGCGCTGGAGGCGCGTACGGACGGGACGGAGTGCTCCGACGTTGAGGGACACCGCGAGGCCCGCTGGCTGGTGGCGGCCATGCTGGACGTGGCACCCGGTGAGCTCGGGCGACTGCTCTCGATGGGTTATCGCACGCCAGCCACCACTCAGGCGCGCATCGAGGTCGCGGCGCGACGGCGGGCGACCGGAGAGCCGATGGCCTACTGCGTGGGGACGGCACCCTTTCGGCATCTGGTGCTCGCCGTGGACCGGCGGGTGCTCATCCCGCGCCCGGAAACGGAGGTCGTGGTTGGCGAGGCGCTCAGGCTCACGGCCAGCCACCCTGGCGGGATCGCCGTCGATATCGGCACCGGCTCCGGCGCCATTGCCCTAAGCTTGGCCACCGAAGGCCGGTACGAGCGGGTGATCGCCACCGATGTGTCCGACGACGCGCTGGCGGTGGCCGCCGCGAACGCGGCGCGCGTGGCGGCGGCGCGCGTGGCGGCGGCCGAACCCGGCGGGGCATCGGTGGAGTTTCGGCACGGGGCCGACCTGGCCCCGCTCCGAGGCGTCCGGGCCCGTGTGATTGTGTCCAACCCGCCCTACATTGCGTACAGCGAAGCGGCCGCCCTTCCCCGCAGTGTGCGGGACTGGGAGCCCACGGTGGCGCTGGTGGCGGCCGATGAGGGCATGGCCCGCTATGCGGCCATCCTCGCGGGCGCTCATGAGCACTTGGAGCCGTTTGGCTGGGTGGTGTTCGAAGTCGATACCCGACGCGCGCAACGGACCGCCGCCCTGGCAACGACTCAGGGGTATCAGCAGGTGCAGGTGGTGCGCGACCTCACCGGTCGTGAACGCGTGGTGCTCGCGCAGTACGCGCCGGCGTAAATCTCACTCAATTGCGTTTACTCGGCCGAGGAGGCCGATCTCCATGCTCGAAAGCAAGGCGAAGGATCTCGGCCGCACGATCGGTCAAAGCGACGAGTACAAGGCTGTGAAGCGCAGCAGCGAGGCGCTCAACGCCGACCGCGAAGCGACCACCGTGCTGCGTCAGATGGAGAAGATCCGTCAGGACGCGCAGACGATGATCGATCGCGGCGAGGAGCCGACCAACGAGATGGAGCAGCAGCTCGATACGCTGTTGCAGCAGGTCCAGGTCAACAGCGCCTACCAGGCGGCGATTTCGGCGCAGGACAATTTTGACAAGCTGATGCTGCGCGTGAATCAGTGGATCGCCGATGGCATTCGCACGGGCGCCACCAGCTCCATCATCCTTGGCTGAGCGGTCGGCCATGTCGGGTGCAACCGGCGGCTGCTTTATCGTCTTGGAAGGCGGCGAAGGGGTTGGCAAGACGACGCAGTGGCGTCGGCTGGCCGACCGGCTCGCCGTGGCCGGTCACGAGGTGGTGGCGTTGCGCGAGCCTGGTGGCACACCGGCGGGCGATGCGTTGCGCGCCGTGTTGCTCGATCCGCAGTCGGCGCTCACGCCCGAGACCGAAGCGCTGCTATTTGCGGCGTCGCGCGCGCAGCTGGTGCGGGAGGTGATCACGCCGGCGCTGCAGCGTGGTGCGGTGGTCCTCGTCGATCGTTTCCTGTTGTCGACGTTCGCCTATCAGGGGCGCGGGCGTGCCCTGTCACTCGCGGCGCTACGCGACCTGAATGCGTTCGCCACCGGCGGATTGGCGCCCGACCTCACGCTGCTGTTGGCCTTGCCGCTCGAGGAGTCGATGGCGCGCATGCACGCGCGCGGCAGTGCCGATCGCATGGAACGCGAGGATGAGGCGTTTCATCGTCGCGTGCGCGCGGCGTTCGACGACGCGTTGCAGCCCGCCTGGCAGGCGCAGTATCCCGAGATCGGCCCGGTCGTTGCCGTCGATGCCGACGGCGAAGCCGACGTCGTGACGTCGCGTTGTCTGGCGGCGCTGGCCACGCAGTGGCCTCATCGTTTTTCCGAGGTGCCGGTGGAGCGTCCGTTGTCGGCCGTCGAGGTGACCCATGGCTGAGCCCCTACCGGATACGCCGACGGCGTCGCGTCGCCGGTCGCGCGCGATCGCTGCCGCCGTGCTGTTCGTGGGATTGTCATCGCTCGGCGGTTGGTGGTCGGGGCGTGATCTCACCGCGGGCACGCGTCAGGCGCCCGCGCCGCTGGGCGGCGCGCGCCTGTTCGATCAGGTCGTCGCGGCCGTGGCGCAGAAGTACGTGGACTCGCTCGATGGGAGTGTGATCTACGACAAGGCGGTCGCCGGCTTGCTGCGCGAGCTGAAGGATCCGTACACGTCGTATCTGGCCGAAGATCGCCTGCGCCGGCTGAACGAGCAGATCAGCGGCACGTACGCGGGCGTCGGATTGCAGATCGATATCCGTGATGGCTGGCCGGTGGTCATCGAACCGATCGTAGGCGGTCCATCGGAGCGCGCTGGCGTGTTGGTCGATGACCGGCTGGTGTTGGTGGGGAAGGAATCGACGCGTGGGTGGTCGCGCGATGAAACGTCGAAGGCGATGCGCGGACCGCCGGGGTCGAGCGTCACTTTCACGGTGGAACGCGGCGAGTCGCGCGTAAGCTTCACGCTGGTGCGCGACAAGGTGAATCTGCGCGCTGTCCAGCGGGCGCAGCTGCTGCAGAACGGCGTCGGCTACGTGGACGTGAACGTGTTCAGCGCCCAAACCGCCGCTGAACTCAGTGCCGCCGTGGATTCCGTGGTCAAGCTCGGCGCCCGTTCGCTGATCATGGATTTGCGCGGCAATCCGGGCGGCCTGCTGGAGCAGGGCGTCGCCGTGGCCGAGCTGTTCCTCGATCGCGGGCAGAGCATCGTGCAACTGCGCGCGCGACCTGGCTCGCAGCCGCAGGTGATCACCGACAGCCAGCCGCAGCGCTGGCCCACATTGCCGCTGGCGGTGCTGGTCGATCGCGCCAGCGCGAGTGCGTCGGAGATCGTGGCGGGGGCGCTGCAGGATCACGACCGCGCCCTCGTGCTGGGCGTGACGTCGTTCGGGAAGGGCAGTGCGCAAAACGTGTATCCGCTGTCCAGCGGTGGCGCGTTGCGTCTGACCACGGCGCGGTGGTACACGCCAGTGGGACGCAGTATCAATCGTCCGGCACCGCGTGATCGCGAGGCGGAGTTCGACGACCGTGCCGACGTGTCACTGCCCGACACGATTCGTCCGCGCTTTCGCACCGATGCCGGGCGCACCGTGTTCGGTGGCGGTGGCATCACGCCCGACGTCATCACCGGCGACACGACGACGCCGCTGCAGGTGCAGTCGTTGGCACGGGCCATGGGAAAGAATGCCGGTGCCTATCGTGACGCGCTCGCCAAGCAGGCGCAGGTGCAGAAGCGCACGATGAACGGACCGGGTGATCCGGTCACGCCGGCCATGCTGGACGCGCTCTATGCCGCGCTGGTGGGCCGCGGTGTGGCGCCACCGCGCTCGGTCTTCGACAGTGCCGCGCCGTGGATCTCGCGTTCCCTGGGCTACGAGATGACGCGCGTGGCCTTCGGCGCCGACGCCGACTTCCTGCGTCGGACACAGGACGACAGCGCGTTGCAGCGGGCGATGGCACTGTTGCAGGGCGCGCGCCGCCCGCGGGAGGTGTTCTCGACGCTCGAGAAGCGCGCGGCCGACATCCCCGCGGCCGTCCGCTAACGCCGTGCCTTAGCGGATCGCGTTAGCGACTGCCGGGGAGCTTCGTCGAGACCTTCACGCCTTTGGGCGTCACGAAGGTGAACGCGTCCTTTGGCAGCACCGCGTCGGGCGCCCAGCTGGTGAGCGTGATGGTGCGATCGACTCCCTGCTGGTCGAGCACTTGCACCCGCACGGGGCGCGATTCCGTGTCGTCGAGCCAGAGCACCGCTTTGCTGAACGGCACCGAGCTTGGACTCTTCGGCACCAGCTGCACACGACGGGTGCTGCGTCCATCAATCGACTGGCGTTCGCCGCCGGTGATCGTGAACGCGCGGCGCGGCGCGTCGAGCAGTTGCCCCAACAGGTCGGCCACGATCGCGCCGTCGGCATCAGCCGGCAGCTTCAGCACCTGCCCCGGCGTGCTGCTGGGCAGATAGACCCACAGGCTCTTGCCGTCGCCCACAATGCGATCGCCGGCGGGCTCGGTGAACGTGATCGAGACGCGATCCGGCCGCTCCTGCACGAACACGCCGCGTGACGCGACGGTGCGACCAAGGATCGGGTTCGTGATCGTTTGATCGAAGTTCGCCTGCAGCGTGCGCGTGGTTGACCACGACTTCACCACACGCGCGTAGGCCGCTTCGGCGTCCGCGACACTCTGGGCCGAGAGGGGAGCGTACGCCGGCAGGGCCATGGTGACCATGGCGACCATGGCGATCGTGGCGATCGTGGCGATCGTGCGGGCCGAACATTGAGGCATGTTGGTCACGGGACTGAGTACACGGGGGGGCAGCGCAGGTGCCGTCTGGCACACCAGCCAGACGGCACCTGGTACGGCGCGTTACCGATCCGGCGTAGGGGCCAGCTGACGGTCGATGGCACCGGCGATCAGCCGCAGCTGCCGAACGAGCTCGATGAACTGCTCGGGATACAGCGACTGCGCGCCATCCGAC
>CAMBRJ010000112.1 GCA_945870175.1 Gemmatimonas phototrophica | reverse complement strand
CCTTTTACAAGGGCCCCGTCGCGGCCAAGCTGTTGTCCAGCAGCAAGACGCACGGCGGCACGATGACGGCCGCCGACCTGGCCGAGTTCGACAGCGAATGGGTCGAACCCATCTCGACCACGTATCGCGGATGGACGGTGTATGAGCTGCCGCCGAACGGGCAGGGCATCGCCGCGCTCGAGATGCTCAACATCATGGAGACGTTTCCGCTCGCCACGATGGGCCATAACTCGGTGCCGGCGCTGCATCACATGATCGAAGCGAAGAAACTGGCGTATGCCGATATGGAGCGGTACGACGGCGATCCGCGCTTCGTGAAGATCCCAGTCGATGCGATGCGCTCGAAGGCCTACGCGGCCGAGCGCGCGAAGCTGGTGAATGTGTCGAAGGCCACCTGCAGCCCTGATGCCGGCACGCCAAGCGGGACCGACAATGGCACGACCTACCTGAGCGCGGTGGACAAGGAGGGGAACATGATCTCCCTCATTCAGAGCAATTACTCGACGGTCGGTTTTGGCGCCGGCATCGCGGTGGCGGATGCCGGGTTCGTGTGGCACAACCGTGGCGCTGGCTTCTCCTTCGATCCCGCCAGCGCGAACGTCCTCGCCGGACGGAAGCGTCCGCTGCACACGATTATCCCGGCGTTCATGGAGAAGGGTGACACCCGCGTGGCATTCGGCATCATGGGCGGATGGAACCAGGCGCAGGCGCACGCGCAGTTCGTGTCGAACATTGCCGACTTCGGGATGAACATTCAGGGCGCGCTCGACGCACCGCGCTTTTCGAAGGAGACGTTCCCGGGATGCGACGTCAACTTCGAATCGCGCATCGCCGATGGTGTGCTCAAGGCACTCGCCGCCATGGGTCATGAGATCGTGATGCGTGGGGATTACTCGAGCACGCGCATGGGTGCCGGTCAGGCAGTGATGCGCAACTACACCACGGGGATCAACGCCGGCGCGTCGGACCCGCGGAAGGATGGATCGGCGGTCTCGGAACTGCTGCCGATCCGGCCACGCGAACCGCTGCGTCGCCCCGCGCCGGCGCGGAAGTAAACGCTCAACATCGCCGCGCCGCACATGCCCTGATGGTCATGCCGTGGGTTACTCGCCTCGCCATGGCCCGCTAACCTTGAGCATGTCCAACTTCAGCTTCGAAACGCCGCCGCGTGTGATCTGCGCTGACGGCGAGAGTGAGCGACTGGGTGATCTGCTGCGCGAGTTCGGTGTCAGCCGCCCCCTCGTGGTCACCGATCGCGGCATTGTGGAGGCGGGGCTGCTCGAGCCGATGCTCGCGCGGCTGCGCACGCTGGGTCTCGATGTCACGGTCTTCTCCGATGTCCTGGCCGATCCGCCGGCCTCGTGCGTGGAGGCCGCGGTCGCGCTGGCCCTAACGTCGCGCGCCGACGGCGTGATCGGATTTGGCGGCGGCAGTTCGCTCGATGTCGCCAAGCTCGTCGCCCTACTGTCGCGCTCCGGTGAGACGCTGGACGCGGTGTTCGGGGTTGGCCGCGCGGTGGGCGTACGCTGGCCGCTGATTCAGGTGCCGACGACGGCGGGCACCGGTTCCGAAGTGACGCCGATCGCGATCGTAACGATGCCGAACGGGGAAAAGCAGGGCGTGGTCTCACGACGCTTGTATGCCGACGTCGCGGTGCTCGACGCCACGCTCACACGTGGGCTTCCGGCGCGCGTGACGGCGATGACCGGCATCGATGCGATGGTGCACGCCATCGAGGCGTACACCAGTCGTCACGCCAAGAACGTGCTTTCCGATACGCTCGCCTTACGCGCGCTGCGGTTGCTCTCCGATCATATCGTCGCGGCGATCGAAGACGGCAGCAATCTGGAGGCGCGTCGTGCGATGCTGCAGGGCTCCATGCTGGCCGGTATGGCCTTCGCCAACGCGCCCGTGGGTGCCGTGCATGCGCTGGCCTATCCCATTGGCGGACAGTTCCATGTGCCGCATGGGCTGAGCAATGCGTTGGTGCTGCTGCCGGTGCTCGAGTTCAATCTCCCCGACGCGGACGCGATGTACGCCGAACTGGCCGACGCCGTGCGTGCCACGGAGCGCACGTGGCACCGGAGTGCCAGCGGCCGCGCGTTCATCGATGCGATGGCCATCATCGTGGGCGAACTCGGGCTCGAGCGCACGCTGGGCGAGTTGGGCGTGATCGAGGCCGATCTGCCGGGACTTGCCACCGACGCCATGAAAGTGCATCGGTTGCTGGTGAACAATCCGCGTGACGTCAGCTACGAGCAGGCACTGGCACTCTACCGCGAGGCGTTGTGACGGACACGGCCGAGACGCGAGCGCACTACGCGCATTGCACGACGATCGATACGCGCTGGATGGACAACGATGCGTATGGTCACGTGAACAACGTGGTGTACTACAGCTTTTTCGACACCGCGGTCAATCGCTGGCTGATCGAGCGCGGCCTGCTCGATATCGCCGGCAGCGACGCCATCGGTCTCGTGGTGGAAACGCAGTGCCGCTATCTGTCGCCGATCACCTTCCCCGATCGCGTCACCGCTGGCGTGCGCGTCGTGCATCTGGGGCGCTCCAGTGTGCGCTACGAACTCGCGTTGTTCCGCAATGACGACGAATCGACGGCCGCGTTGGGTCACTTCGTTCATGTCTATGTCGATCGCACGTCGCGGACGTCGGTGCCGATTCCGGATGCGGTGCGGCAGGCGCTCGAGGGCCTGCGTGCGCCATCCTCTCCGACCTCGACCAGCTAAGTCGCATGCGCGCTGTCATCTGTGGGGCCTTTGATCAGCCCGAAACACTCACGGTGCGAACCGTGCCGGACCCGGTGGCCGCCGCTGGCCATGTCGTCCTCGCGGTGCACGCGGCCGGCGTGAACTTTCCCGATGCGTTGATGGTGATGGGGCAGTATCAGGTGCGTCCGCCGCTGCCGTTCACGCCTGGCGGAGAAGCCGCCGGCGTGATCATCGAGGTGGGCTCGGGCGTCAATCATTTGCACGTGGGCCAGCGGGTGGTGGCCTTCACACGAACGGGCGCCTTCGCCGAGCGCCTGTGCGCACCGGCGTCGGCCGTCACGCCGATTCCCGACGCGCTGTCGTTCGACATCGCGACCACCTTGCCGCTCGCGTACGGCACGGCGATGCACGCGCTCATCGATCGCGCACAGCTCGCCCGCGGCGAGACGATGCTGGTGTTGGGCGCATCCGGTGGCGTGGGACTCGCCGCCATCATGATCGGCAAGGCACTCGGCGCGCGCGTCATCGCGGCGGCGAGTACCGACGAGAAGCTGGCGCTATGCCGCACGCACGGGGCCGATGAGGTCATCAACTACACCACGGAATCGCTGCGCGATCGGCTCAAGGCGCTTACCAACGGCCTCGGTCCCGACGTGATCTGTGATCCGGTGGGTGGTGACCTCGCCGAACCCGCCTTTCGCAGCATCGCCTGGGGTGGACGCTATCTGGTGGTCGGCTTTGCGGGCGGTGCCATTCCTGCGTTGCCGCTCAACCTGCCGCTGCTAAAAGGCGCCTCCATTGTGGGCGTGTTCTGGGGATCGTTCGAGCAACGCGAGCCCGCCGCGAACGCGCGCCACCTCGCACAACTGATGGCGTGGGCGAGCGACGGTACGATCACGCCGGTAGTCAGTGCGCGGTATTCGTTGGACCAGAGCGCCGCCGCGCTGCGGGCCATGCTCGACCGCCAGGTCGTCGGGAAGGTGGTGGTGGCGCCGCACGGATGATGTGTCTGGTCGCCGTCACCACCTACGGGGTGTGCGGACTTTCCTGACATCGCGGTTGGGGCGGTCGTGGCAACTTCGTCCCATGCACACTTCCACCTATCGCCACGTGAGTGCCGCCGCGCGTTGGTCCGGTCGCGTCGTGGTCCTCTTCACCGTCGCCCTCCTCTCGGCCTGCGCGACGGTGCATGTCGGTGCCGACTTTGCGCCGGGCGTTCGGCTCGACCAGTACCGGACATTCGACTGGGGCGGCGGTGACTCGCTGCCGGTGGGCGACCCCAGACTGGACAACAATCCGTTTTTCGACTCCCGGGTGCGTGCCGCGGTCGAACTCGAGTTGGCGGCGCGCGGCCTCATGCGAGCTACCGTGTCGCCCGCCCTGCTGGTGCACTACCACGCGAGTGTACGGCAGCGGGTGGACGTGATCAGGGCGGATGAGGGTCGCGGCTACTCCTCGCCGCGGGACGGCAAGTCCGATATGGTGCTCGAGTATGAGGAGGGCACCCTGATCGTCGATGTCGCGGAGCCCAAGGCCAAGGCGATTCTCTGGCGGGGCTGGTCCCAGACTGACGTCGGTGGGCTGCTCGAGAATCCCCGGGAGATGGAGAAGCGGATCCGCGAATCGGTCCGGCTGATGATGCTCAAGTTCCCGCGATAGCATCCACGAGCGCAGGCGTGGTCGGATGCCTGCCGTGGGGACCGTGCCGTTAGGTTGTGAAGAGCACCGGCCCTCGCGCACCGATCACACGTATCGCCTTGCCCCACAAACAGACTGCCACGTCACGCACCCCCGAAGGCGTCCTCCGCGATGTCTTCGGGTTTGACGAGTTCCGTCCAGGGCAGCGCGAAGTCATCGACGCCGTATTGGCCGGCAAGGATTGTATTGCCCTGATGCCGACGGGCGCGGGCAAGTCGCTCACGTACCAGCTGCCGGCTCGTTTGCTCGACGGCACGGTGCTGGTGATCTCGCCGCTGATCTCGCTCATGAAGGATCAGGTGGACGCCGTGGCCGGCCTTGGCTTCAAGGTCACCGCCATCAACTCCACGCTGGACTTCGACGAGCGACGCGCGCGCATGGACGCGTTCCGCGCCGGCGAGTACGAATTGGTGTTTCTCGCGCCCGAAGCGCTCGACGGCTACCTCGGCGACTTCGTGCGAGACTGTCCGATCTCGCTGCTGGTGGTCGACGAGGCCCACTGCATCAGTCAGTGGGGGCATGATTTCCGTCCGTCGTATCGCCGATTGCAGGGACTCAAGGAGCAGCTCGACGTGCCGGTGCTCGCGCTCACGGCGACCGCCACCCGCCGCGTCGCCCTCGACATTCTGAAGCAGCTCGGCATGCGCAAGCCAGCCGGCTTCAAGGGCTCGTTCTTCCGCCCCAATCTGCAGATCGCGACGCGCAAGAAGGGGCAGGGCGGGAATACCCGCGCCGAGATGCTGGCGCTGATCCGTGCGCACGATGGCGAGAGTGGCATCGTGTATTGCCAGAGCCGAAAAGGCGTGGATCAGACCGCCGAATTTCTGTCGGCCCAAGGCGTTCGTGCGTTGCCGTATCACGCCGGGCTCGAGCCTGACGTGCGGGCGCGCAATCAGGAAGCATTTCAGCGCGACGACATCGACGTGATCGTCGCGACGGTGGCGTTCGGCATGGGCATCGACAAGTCCAACGTGCGCTTCGTGATTCATCGCGACATGCCGAAGGACATCGAGTCGTGGTATCAGGAGATCGGTCGCGCCGGTCGCGACGGCGTGCCGAGTGATTGCGTGATGTTTTATTCGTGGGCCGACGTGAAGCTGCATGAGCGCTTTCTGGATAATCTCGATGACGACAGCGTGCGCGAACGCACGCGGCTCGCCACGGTGGCGTTATTCGATCTCGTGGAGCGGTCGCGCTGCCGGCATCAGGCACTGGTGGCGCATTTCGACGAAGTGATCGGGCCGTGCGGGAGCTCGTGCGACGTGTGCACGGGGCATAAGACCGACGAGCGTATCGCCGAACTGGTGGAGTCGCAGGTGGGCACCTCGCGTGCGCGTCGCGCCGCGGTCAGTGGCGGCACGAGCGGGCGCACATCGCGTGGTCCCGACGCCGCGATGCTGGACGACGACGAGAAGGAGCTGTTCGAGCGACTGCGTGTCGTGCGGCGCCAACTGGCCGATGAAGCCGGCGTGCCGGCGTACATCGTATTCGGCGACAAGGTCCTGCTGGAGATGGTCGCCCGCCGGCCGGGTAGTTCCCGTGAGCTGCTGCAGGTGCCTGGTGTTGGTGAGGCAAAACTCGAGCGCTACGGCGCCGCGTTTTTGGACGTGCTGCGGGGGTGATCCGTTCACCGTCGGCGAAGCTGGGGGAAGCTATTGCCGGCATCAGGCGCTGGTCGAGCACGCCGGGCTACTTCGTGAAAATCACCAGCAACCCGCACGTCTTTCGCGTGGCGTTGTACTCCAGCGGCATGGTCGCCCCACCCTTGTAGACCTCGATCGCCAGGATGTCGTCCGGAGCCAGCGAATTCAGGTCGAATAGCTCGTCACCACCTTCACCGCGGTACACGAACACGTTGTTCACCACCACCGCCGCGTAGCAGAGCCCGGGGGAGGCACCACGCATCCGATCCCCGGCACCGACGCCAGGCATGTTCATGAACGAGTCGTAGCCTCGGCGTGTTGCGAAGTACGCCGAACCTCTGCCGAGGCGGACGATGTCCGCCCCACTCACTGTCTGCAACACATCGGCCAGTGCGCGCCCACGCTCCTGCTCGAGTTGTTTGGCCGTGAGGAACGACCCGCCCATCCGCGCGCGGCGGTGCTCTTCGAACGACGTCAATCGAAGGTCAGCCATGGAGGACACGACAACGACCTCGGAGAGCTCGGTCGCGATGGGGGCGAGACGCAGGATCTGCGCGGCGACGTCGGCACCCGTGGTGGCAATCGTAGACGCCAACGGCTGGAACCCAACTTTGCGCAGGACAACCTGATACCGCGCGACCGCGATATCGCGAAGCACAAAGGTCCCGCCCGAGTCCGTGAGCACCGTGCGTGAGATTGCCGGGATGCTCAGCTCCACTCCTGCCACCGGCTGATTGGTGGCAGCGTGCACGACGCGCCCGGTGAGTGCGCCGGTGCTTTGCGCCGACAGCGGGGAGGCGAGCAGCATCGCGCCGAGGGCGAGCGCGGCGTGGCGGGTCATGAGGAATGCTGTTGCTGCATGTCGACTATTGATGCGCGTGTCGTGTGATTCTGGCAACTGCCCACGCCGCATGCTCGCGCACGACCTCGTGCTCGTGCACCAGCATCGCCTCGAGCGCCGCGAGATCTTCGTCAGTGCCAACGTTCCCCAGCACCACACACGCATTGCGCTTGAGCATCCAGAGTTTCGCGCGCTTCATCGCACTACCCTTGAACGCGGCGGCGTAATCCGCCGGCTCCATCATCAGGATTTCGCGCGCGAGGGCCCCCGTGCCTTCGCGAGAGCTGGCGTCGCGCAACAGGTCGCGCGGTGCAAAGGCCGGCTCACGCAGCGCGGTGGTGAACGACACGTTCCACGGGCACACCGCCTGGCAGATATCGCAGCCGTACAGCAGTCCGTCGATCTTCTCGCGCAGCGGCTCCGGAATCACGCCGCGCAGTTCGATCGTGAGATAGCTGATACACTGCGTGGCGTCGAGCACGCGTGGGCCCGTGAACGCCTGCGTCGGGCAGGCATCGAGACAGCGCGTACAGCTTCCGCAGCGGTCGGCCTCGAAAGGATCGTCCACCGCGAGAACGTCGTTCTCCTCCAGCGCCACGAACAGCGACGACAGGAAGAAGAACGAGCCGGCTTTCGGGTTGATCAGCATGGTGTTCTTGCCGAACCACCCAAGCCCAGCCCGCTGCGCGAGATCGCGTTCGAGAATCGGACCACTGTCCACATAGGGCCGCGCGTTCACCGGTCGGCAAAGTTCGGCCTCCAGCCAGTGGTGCAGCCCCCGCGTGCGCTCGCGCAGCAGTTCGTGGTAGTCGTCGCCCCGCGCATAGCGCGCCACCGGGCCGCTGGGCTCCCGACCGCCGTACTGTGTGGCCAACACGATGGCGTGGGTGGCCCCGGCATGCGGGCGTCGACTATCCCGTCGCAACTCGGCGCCTTCGCCGGCCAGGTAGGCCATGTCTCCGTGATAGCCGGCCTCGAGCCACGCGTCGAAGGCGGCGCGGGTCGTGGGCTCGCCCACCGTGGTGATCCCCACCAGGTCGAACCCCAGGCCAAATGCCTGCGCTTTCAGGCGCCGCGCGAGATCCACCGCGCCGCCGTGAGTCAAAG
>CAMBRJ010000111.1 GCA_945870175.1 Gemmatimonas phototrophica | reverse complement strand
CTGCTTCGCCCGGCCCAATGGCAGGATCGCGCCGCGATCCTTGCGCGACACCGACAGCGCGCGGCTGAACTGGTTACGGGTGCGTATCCAGTCGAAAAGCGCCGAACCGCGGAATCGATACGGCGAGGCGCCGCCACCACGTCCGAGCAGCAGCGGCGACTGCGGATCGGCCACGCCGATTTCATTCAGCACCACGCCGGTATGCGCCGGATAGCGTCCCGACCAGGCCGTCGCATGACCCGGCGCCGTCTCGGTCGTGGCATGATCGTGCGACGCATTCGTGAAGAAGGCCCCCTGCTTCAGCAGACGGCCAAGGCCGCCGGTGAACTGCGACGCCCACTTCTCGAGATAGTCCGGGAGCAGCTGATCGACGGTGATCTGCACGACGAGCGTGGGCGGCGCGGCCTGGGCCGCAAGCGCCGAGACAGCGAGCGACGACGCGGCGCCCATTGCGAACAGCATCGACCCGGCAATCGCGGATGCGCGGAGAATCAGTCTGGAGACGTTCATAGTCGAAAGTTGGGCATCCGGCTCGTCACGCGTAGCGTCAGGGAACCGGCGTTACCGAATCGACGCACGCGCGCGCTTTAAGCGCGCGCTCCACCAGCGGCCCTGTCCGGCCTCGAGCACGTCGCCGGATCGACGCGCCAGGACAGGGGCAACACCGTCGGTGATCAAACCACGCGAGGTCGGTGCGCTTCGCGGATGACGACACGCGAACGCACCGCGTGAATCTCCCGCACCGTTCACGGAGGCACGTGATGGCGAGGTCAATATTGTGCATTCGGCGCGAATGCACTAGGGCACGCGCCAAGATTATTGCGGCGGCGCGGCGGTCGGCCGATGCCGCGCGCGTTCGCGCATCGCGTCGGCCACTTCGCGATCTTGCGCCGATGCCGACGCGTCGAGCCCGGCGATCACACCGTGCACATCGGCATCGCTGCGGTTCTGACTCAGCTTGAACTTCCCCTCGAGCTGCGTGATCTCGATTTCGACGCCGACGGTGGCGCGGGCCAGCTGCTCGAGAAAGTCGAGCGGCGCGTCGTGCATGGCCCACGGATGCGACTGCGACGCCTCATGCCGGTCGGTGAGCCGGTCGAGATGCGCCATCAAGAAATCCCGGTCGTCGATGAAACGCAGCACCCCGGTGGCATGCACCGCGATGTAGTTCCAGGTCGGCACGACCTTCCCGTGCTCCTGCTTCGCCGGGTACCACGACGGCGTGACGTACGCGTCGGGACCACTGAAGATCACCAGCGCCGACTCGCCCGTCGCCGCCAGCGCATGGTGGGGGTTGGCCCGGGCGACATGGCCCTGCAGCACGCCGAACGCGCCACGCTCGCGGTCGAGCAGCAGCGGCAGATGCGTGGCATAGAAGCCGTGCTCGCTCGACGCCGTCACCAGCGCGCCGAGCGGATGACGCTCGATGAACTCGTGCAGTGCGTCGCGATCCGACTCGGCGAACGAACGGGGGATGTACACGACGCCCTATGCCTGCATCGCGGCTTCCAATATCACGAGTCCGGCAGCGAGTTCGTCCTTCGTAATCACCAGGGGCGGCAGGAAGCGCAGCGTGTGTTCGCCGGCGCTGACCAGCAGCAATCCCCTCTCGAAGGCACGGCCGATGATCGCCGCCGCGGGCTCATGGACATCCATGCCCCACATGAGTCCCTTGCCGCGGATCGCGCGGACCTGACCGGTGCGATCGGCAATCCCTTGCAGCTGTTCGCCGAACCACGCACCCGTCTCGCGCACGTGCTGCAGCATGGCCGGGTCGGACAACCGCTGCACCACATGATGCGCCACATGCGCCAACAGCGGACCGCCGCCGAAGGTCGTGCCGTGATCACCGGGCTGCATCGCGCGCGCCACGGCGTCGTTCACCAGAATCGCGCCCATCGGCAGGCCGTTGGCCAACGGCTTGGCGATGGTGAGCATGTCGGGCACGATCCCGATCTGCTCGTGCGCGAAGAACGAACCGGTCCGGCCCAGTCCGCACTGGATCTCGTCGAGAATCAGCAGCACGTTCCGCTCACGCGTGAGCTCGCGCACACCGCGCAGAAACTCGGGATCGACCACGCGCACACCGCCTTCGCCCTGAATCGGCTCGACGATGACCGCCGCCGCCGTCTCGGGGTCGAGCACCGTGCGGAGTTCGTCGAGCTCGCGCTCCACGATCGTCACGCCACCCATCAGCGGACGGAAGGGCAGGCGATAGGCCGGCCGGTCGGTGGCCGCCAAGGTGCCCGGCATCCGTCCGTGGAAGGACCCGCGCACGGCGATGATCTCGTGCTTCGCCGCATGGCCGGTGCCCTTCGCCCACCGACGCGCAAACTTGAAGGCGCCTTCGTTGGCCTCGGCTCCCGAGTTCGCAAAGAACACGCTGCTGGCGAACGAGTGATCCACGAACCACTGCGCCAGCGCCTCACCCGGCGCCGTGCGATACAGGTTCGACGTATGTATGAGTCCCGTGGCCAACGCCTCCTGCATGGCGTTCATCACGCCCGGATCGTTGTGCCCCAGCGACGTGACGGCGATGCCGGCCACGAGGTCGAGGTACTGCTTGCCGTGCTCGTCGAACATGTAGACGCCGTCGCCGCGGACGAACAGCGGGGCCTGTCGCTTGTACGTGCCGAGGATCGCGGGCAAAGCCGGGGTGGCCGTGAACGCGGTGGTCGGAGCAGGCGAAGGCATCGTCGAAGTCATGGCAGCTACCTGGAAGAGACGGCATCCGTTGCGTCCACGCGCGCAACGATCGCGGTTCCCGCCTCGGGAACAGTGAGTGCGGCGAGATCGCCAATCCGCACCCGGTGTACACCACCGGCCAGCGCCTGCGCGCAGGCATCGAGCTTGGCGGCCATGCCGCCGCCGGCCACCCCACTGGCCACCAACGCCTGCGCGTCATCGAGCGACAGACGCGACACGAGCGCCTTCTCGCTGTCGAGCACACCCGGCACATCGGCCATCAGGAACAGTTCATCGGCGCCGAGCGCCGACGCGATGGCGGCGGCCGCGTCATCCCCGTTCACGTTGTACGCACCGCCCCCGCTGTCCGCTTCACGCGCCGCCACCGGCGAGATCACCGGCAGAAAGCCCGCTGCCAGCAGCGCCCGCACCAGCCGCGGATCAACCACGGCCGGCGTGCCGGAGTGCCCGAACGTGGCGACATCGATGGGCGTGGCGCGCAGCAACGCCGCGTCTTCACCGGAGATCCCCACCGCCGGCGCACCGGCCGCCACCAACGCCGACACCATCTGCTTGTTGGCCAGCCCCGACAACACCATGCGCACCAGCTCCAGCGCCGTATCGGTGGTCACCCGGCGGCCACCCACGAACACCGGCTCCTCGCCACGTAATCGCTGCAACGCGCTGATCTGATCGCCGCCGCCATGCACGACCACCACGCCACCATTGGTGGCGCGCCACAGCGCGGCCAGCGCCGCGGGCAGTGCCGGATCGTTCTGGGTGCGACCACCGAGCTTGACGATGAACATGTCGTTTCCCGCTTAGCGAGTGAGTCCCGCAGTCTCGTCGAGCCCCAGCATCAAGTTCGCGTTCTGGATCGCCTGACCCGCCGCGCCTTTCACCAGGTTGTCGATCGCGCTGAACACCAGCAGCGTCGGCGTGCGCACCCCGCTGGGAATCCGGGCACCGATGCGCACGACATTGCGATGCTGCACGTCGGCCAGGGCGGGGAGATCCGTCGTGAGCTCCACGAACGGCTCGGTGGCGTACATCTCGCGGAACGGCGCCAGCGCATCGTCGAGCGGGCGCGTGAGCGGCACCGTGATCGTGGACAAAATCCCGCGGTCGATGGGGAGCAAGTGCGGCGTGAACAGCAGGTCGCAGTCGGCGCCGAGCGCGGCGAGGCTGGCCCGCATCTCGAACAGGTGCCGATGCGAATTGCCCACGCCATACGGTCGGAAATTCTCCGTCACTTCAGCGAACAGCAGTTCCAGCTTCGGCGACGCGCCGGCACCACTCACGCCACTGGCGGCGGAAATGTTCACCGTCGCGCCCGGCGCGATCAGCCCCGCCTTCGCCAACGGGGCGAGCGCCACCAATATGCTCGTGGCGTAGCAGCCGGGGTTGGCCACCACACGCGCGCCACGCAACGGGGCACGAAACAGCTCCGGCAATCCATACGGCGCATCGTGCGGCACGCCGGCGGGCGCGTGATCGGTCCCGCCGTGCCCCGGCCGCAGATCGCTCGACAAGTCGACCACGCGGGCACCGGCGGCAAGCACCTTCGCCACCCACTCGGCCGACGCGCCATGCGGCAGCGCCGCGAACACCAAATCGGCGCTCGACAGATCGACCTCGTCGGGACCGACCATCGGAATGGCGTGGACCTGACCGCCCGCCTTCACGCGCAACGTGGTGCCGCGCTGCGCATTGGCCGTGGCAAACGCCAGCGTAAGATTGGGATGACCGAGAATCAGGGCGCACAGCTCGCGCCCCGCATACCCGCTCGCGCCGAGCACGCCCATGCGGTACATCGGTTCGGTAACGGTCGGGTTTGGCCGTTGCGGGAAGTCCGGTAGAGTATGCACAATTAATGCATAATTTTGCATCGCCGTGCTGTCAATCATGTTCGTGTCACAGCGGTGCGTCATTTTTCTCGCGGTCTCGCATAATTCGGCGCCGAACCGCTTCGCAGGAGTCCGCCTCGTGTCCGTCAAGAACCAGCGCCACCAGGTCATTCGCGAAATCGTGGCCGCGAAAACCGTGGCCAGCCAGGAAGCGCTCCGTCGACAGCTCGCCAAGCGCGGCTGGGCGGTCACTCAGTCCACGCTGTCACGTGACCTCCGCGAGCTCCGCCTCGCCCGCATCCCCGATACCCAGGGGAACGCTCGCTACGCCTTCTCCGACGCCACCGCCAACGACGAGGAGCTGGCGCAGCTCGAGCGCATGCTGCCGCAGCTGCTCACCGCGGCGGAAGGCGTGCAGGTCCTCGTGGTCGCCCGCACGATCAAGTCGGGTGCGCAGCCGGTGGCGGAGGCGCTCGATCAACTGGAGTGGCCCGATGTCGCTGGAACCATCGCCGGCGATGACACGGTGCTCGTCATCTGCCGCTCCACCGAGGGGCGAGAGCGCGTCCTAAAGAAGCTCCGCGCCTATCTGCGGACCGCCTAGATTTCCCACGTCGTCCTTCCTTCGAACCCTGTCGTGAGTTTTCTGTGAGCACTTCCGAAGCCGGAACCCATAAGCTGTGGGGTGGTCGATTCGCCGGCGGCCCATCGCCGCTCCTCGATGCGATCAATCGCTCCATCGGCACCGACTTCCGACTCTGGCCGCATGACGTGCGCCTGTCCAAGGCGTGGGCGCGGGCGCTCGGCGACGCGGGCGTGCTCACCCGCGACGAAAGCGACGCGCTGCAGCAGGGTCTCGATCGCGTGGCGCAGCGAATCGCCGATGGCGCGCCGCCAGTGGCGACCGACGAAGATATTCACACGATGATCGACCGGCTCCTGCACGAGGAAGCCGGCACCGTCGCCTCCAAGCTGCACACGGGACGTTCGCGCAACGATCAGGTCGCAACGGCATCGCGCCTGTGGACGATCGACGCCTGCCATCGTGTGGATGCCGCGATCGCCGAGCTGCAGCAGTCGTTGCTCATGCAGGCCGAAACGCTCAGCGATGCCGTGCTGCCGGCGTATACGCACCTGCAGCGCGCTCAGCCGGTGAGCGGCACGCACTGGCTGCTGGCGCACTTCTGGCCGCTGTCGCGCGACCGCACGCGCTTCGCCAACGCCGAGCGCGGCACGTCGGTGATGCCGCTGGGCTCGGGGGCGATCGCCGGGTCGGCGTTCCCGGTGTCGCGCGTGCTGCTCATGGAGTCGCTGGGTTTTCACGCCATCTCGGCCAACAGCATCGACGCCACCGGCGATCGCGATTTCGTGGCCGAAACGCTGTTCGCCTGCGCCATGACGGCCGCGCACTGCTCGCGCCTGGCCGAAGACATGATCCTATACGGCACGAGCGAATTCGGCTTCGTAAAGTTCGGTGACGGCTTCTCGACGGGCAGCAGCATGATGCCGCAGAAGCGCAACCCGGATGTGTTCGAGCTGGCCCGTGGCTCGGGCGCGCGCGTGCTGGGCGACCTCGTTTCGATTCTCGGCACCATTAAGGGATTGCCCAGCGGCTACAGCAAGGATCTGCAAGACGACAAGCGCGCGCTGTTCAACGCCATCGACCTGCTGCTGCTGGTGCTGCCGTCGATGGCGGGAGCCATTGCCGAACTGCGTTTCGAGAAGACGCGCATGCGCGCGGCCTGCTCCAGCGCGATGATGGCCACCGACCTGGCTGACTATTTGGTCAAGAAGGGCGCCACGTTCCGCGAAGCACACGGGGCCGTGGGTGCGCTGGTCCGTCAGGCGGAGGAAGGCGGCATCGAGCTCGACCAACTGCCAGCTGACGCGTTCACCGCGGCGCACGCGCTGTTCGGTGCCGATGCGCGCGATGCGCTTGGTGTCGATGCCTCACTGGCCGCGCGGAACATCGACGGCGGCACCGGCCCCGACGCCGTGCAACGTCAGCTCGCACAGGCCCGCGCCAGCCTGACTCCCGTTAACCCGTCGCTCAGCAATGAACGCACCCTCCGCTGAGTTGCACGGCCACGTTGACGGTGGCCACATCGATGGGGTGATCTTCGATTGCGACGGCGTGCTGGTGGACAGCGAGCGCATTTCAAACGGCACGTGGGCGCTGCTGCTCACGGAGATCGGTCTGCCCATGACGATGGAGCAATCGCTCGGCATCTTCATGGGCAACTCGATGCCGCGCTGCGTCGAGATCGTCGCGGAAATGATGGGACACGCGCCGCCTGATGATTTGCTGGCGCGCTTCACCGCGAATGTGACGGTGGCACTGCAGCGCGATCTCGAACCGGTCGATGGCATTGTGACGCTGCTCGATACACTCGATGCCGCAGGCATCCCCTACGGTGTCGCGTCGAACGGTGAGCACGAAAAGATGCGCACGACGCTCGGGAAAACCGGGCTGTTGTCTCGCTTTGAAGGAACGCGATTCTCCGCCGTCGACGTAGGCAAGCCTAAGCCCGCCCCCGATCTGTTCCTGCACGCCGCACGCGCGCTCGGCTTCGATCCGGCGCGCACGATCGTAGTGGAGGACAGTCCGCTCGGCGTGCAGGGCGCGACAGCCGCCGGCATGACGGTGATTGGCTACGCCGAGATCGTGTCGGCCAGCCGCCTGCGCGCCGCTGGGGCCGTGGTCACGGTAGATCGGTTGGCCGATGTCGCGGGGTTGCTCGGCTTCGCGTGACGTGAGGAACGGATAGCAACCGAAACAGGCGAGCCCGCGAATCGTCGCGTGGCTCGCCAAGAACGGGAACACTTGCAATACCAACCGCCCTTCGTACCTCATGATCACGTTGGGCGTTTGTTTCTAAGCGGCGAGACACGGCCGTGCGGCCCGGTATCCTCGCGAACACCGCGCTGTTCTGCATCTGGAGATACTTGTTGAGCGCTATGTGCCGCCACCGTTCAGAAGCATGACTGGCCAGACTGCTCCCATCATCATTGTCGGGGCCGGCGTGGCCGGACTTATCTGTGCGATTGAGATCCATCGCGCCGGTCGGCCCATCTTGGTGCTCGATGCTGCGTCGGAGGTCGGCGGGCGCGTGCGCAGCACGACGCGCGACGGCCTCGTCTTCGACCACGGCTTTCAGGTGCTGTTCACGGCGTATCCCACGCTGCGCCGCTACCTCGATCTTGACGCCCTCGCCCCGCGCAAGTTCCTGCCGGCCGCCCGCATCGTGCTGGATGGCCGGGCTTCACTGATCGGCGATGCGCTCAGCGACCCGTCGCTTTTGATCGATACCGTGATGGCGCGCGCCGTGCCGCTGGGTGACAAGCTCCGGCTGCTGGCGCTGCGTCGCTTCGCGCAGCAGCTGTCCATCGACGAGTGCTTCACGGCGCGCTTCGCGGGCGTGACGACGCGCGATTTCCTGGCCTCGCGCGGTTTCAGCGCGTCGGTGATCGACGGATTCTTCGCGCCGTTCTACGGCGGCATCTTGTTGGATCGTAC
>CAMBRJ010000110.1 GCA_945870175.1 Gemmatimonas phototrophica | reverse complement strand
CGTCACCGCGACCGGCCGCAAAAGGGGCGAGGGTTGCGCCGACGGCGAAGTCACCGGCGCGTCCCGCGGCCAGGGGACTCGTGAAGGTACGCGCTTCGAGCGCGCATGCCTCCGACGATGTCTTCCCGATGAGTGCGGCCGCGATGATTCCGTTCGACGATGATGATGGATTGAACGACGATATCCTGGGCTCGTTCTAACCGGCGCTGATCCACCACGGGCATTGCCTTAACGCACCGCCGCCCGGTACTCGTCGAGTAGCGTGGCGGCGGCGCGAATGCCACCCAGGTAGTTCTCAACACTGATCCATTCGTTGGGGGCGTGGGCGTTTTCCCCGGGCAACCCAAAGCCCATGAGCAGTACAGGCGCGCCGAGGATACGCTCGAAGTCGCCGACCACGGGAATGCTCCCGCCTTCGCCGGTGATCACCGGCGCCCGCCCGAAGGCGGCTTCGAGTGCCCGCTTGCCGGCCTCGATGATCGGTCCCTTGAGATCGGCGCGCCACGGGCGTCCGCCGTGGTGATTCTCGACGGTGACGGTGACGCCGGGCGGCGCGACGCGCTCGACATGGGCACGCACCAGCGCGGTGATGACGTCGGGGCTCTGATCGGGAACGAGCCGAAAGCTGACTTTCGCCATGGACACCGCTGGCAGTACGGTCTTGGCCCCCTCACCGGTGTACCCGCTGAGCATGCCGTTCACTTCACAGGTCGGGCGCGTCCAGAGCCGCTCGAGCGTGGTGTATCCGGGCTCGCCGCCCAGGGCGGAAACGCCCACCTCGTGCATGAGCTGCTCGTCGCTGAATGGCAGGTCACGCATCTGCGCCAGCACGGCATCGGGGAACGGTCGCACATCATTGTAGAACCCGGGAATGGCGATGCGTCCGTTGGCGTCATGCATGCTGGCGAGGATGCGCGCGAGTGCCATGGCCGGATTGACCACAGCCCCACCGTACATGCCGGAGTGTAGATCGCCGTTGGCCCCGCGCACGTTGATCTCGAGATACGCCATCCCCCGCAGTGACGACAGGATGCTGGGAATGCCGGGTGCAAACATGGTGGAGTCGGAGATCACGACGGCATCACAGGCCAGCCGCACTTTCTCGCGCTCGAGGAACTGCTCGAGGTTCTCGCTCCCGACTTCCTCCTCGCCTTCGGCCAGTACGATCACGTTCACCGGCAACGTGCCACGCACGGCGAGATGCGCCTCGAGCGCCTTGATGTGCAGATACAACTGTCCCTTGTCATCCACCGATCCACGCGCGTAGATGCGCCCGTCGCGCACGGTGGGCTCGAACGCCGGGGAGGTCCACAGCTCGAGGGGTTCGGCCGGTTGCACGTCGTAGTGGCCATACACCAACAACGTGGGCGCATCGGGGCCGGCGCCGCGCCACTCCCCGACCACGATGGGATGCCCCGGCGTGGGCTCGATGGTCGTCGTCAGTCCGATCTGCGTGAGCGCATCCGCCACGAACTGCGCGGCCGCGGCGCAATCAGCTTTGTGCTCGGAACGCGCACTGACGCTGGGGATGCGCAGGAAGGCGAACAGTTCGTCCTGTGCGCGTGCATCGTTGGCGCTGCACCAGGCAGCGAGATCGGCGGGAATCGTGGGAGCGGTCATGTGAGCTGTTGTGCGTAGGCGTGTGTACGTCGGATGGAGCGCGAAGCGATGAACTGATACGGATACGAGCTGCTGCCAATGATATCCGTTCCTTTCCGTTCAAGCAGGAGTCGCCTGCTTCCGTTCATATCCCCAACCATGCAGCCGCCACGAAGGCTATCGGCTTGCGCGGCCGACCATGAGTCCAGCGAACGTGGCCAGCACGCCGGCCACGAGACTGACCATCACGTAGAGTGCGGCGCGTCCGACCTTCCCCTGCTGCAACATCGTGACCGTTTCGGCGCTGAACGCGGAGAACGTCGTGAAGCCACCACAGAGGCCCACCGTGAGCGCAACCCGTAGCACCTGATGCTGGTCCGGTGCATCGAACAGCCGCGCGAACAGTCCGATGAAAAAGCTACCCGCCACGTTGATCAGCAGCGTCGAGAGCGGAAACCCGCTGCTCGAGCGCAGCATCACGACGCCGATGACGTAGCGCGCGACGGAGCCGATCGCCCCGCCACCGGCGACGGCGAGCAGCATCGGCATCGAGAGCGCTGAATTCACGGCCGCCTCGGCACGTCGCGTGCGATCCGATACAACCAGATGCGCCGCTCGGTCACGACCCCGTCGCCGCGGCGCAGGGGTACGGTGACGCCCCGCTGAGACGCCGCGAACCACGAGCCCACGACACCCGCTAGTGAATCGCCCTTCGCGTCCGCGTCGAAGGCGGCCACGAGACCATCGCCGGGCCGGATCTTGTCGTACGCGTTCGGCCAGATGTCGTACTGATTGGTGCGGCCGCCGAGGTTGAGCGCGAACACCGTGGGCTGATCGGGAAGGTGGAACGCCAATTCCGAAGCGTCCTGATAGCGATCGGCGGCCACCCACTGATCGACCGTCCCCTTCAAAAAGTTGCTCTGCCGGCTGTAATCGACGGCCGCCGCGAGCGTCTCCCATCCGTGCGCGCGGGCAATCGGATCCTGGCGCGGCGGAATCGGCAGGACGGGCGTGGCCGCTTGCCAGGCGACGATGGCGAGCAGAATCGCGGCGAAGGCCTGACCGCGATGCCACCAGCGACCGTACGACCACGGTTTTTCACTGGTGGCCAGCAGCATGATCGCGCCCGGATAGATCATCGCCGGCCAGTTCGCTTCCACCGAACGGCGCCACGCGCTCACGGCGAAGAAGGCGAGCGGCGCGACGGCGATCACCGCCAGGGCGAAGCGGCGCGCCATCGGGTCGGTGGGGGCCAGATCGCGGCGCATGCGCCACCCGTCGCGTATGGCGAACCATACGGCACCGGCCATGAGCACGAACAGAATCGGCGACGCGAGGCCGACCTGTCCGCCCAGCATCTCGAGTTCACGCGACAGCGGATTGCCGCGCGCACTCGGGTTGAAACCATGCCCGAGCTGAAAGCGGAACGACACCCAGTGGTTGAGCGCATTCCAGGCGACGACCGGCGCGAACAATCCCAGGGCGATGATCGAGGCGAGCCACGGACCGGGCTCGGCGAACCGTCGGCGAAGCGCGGGGTGCAGCACGCAGGCGATCACCAATCCCATCGGCAGCAACACCGCCGTGTACTTGGCCACGAACGCGGCACCGAGGCCCACGCCGGCCGCCGTCCACCAGCCGAGGCTGCGCCACGAGCGCAGCGGTGCGGCCAGTGCCCGCTCCACACCGAGGAGCGCGAACATGGCGCTCGCGAACAACAGCGCATCGGGTGTGGCCAACACGAGGCCGAGCGTCGCGATGGGCATCAGCGCCACCAACATCGCGGCACGCGTCGCGGCGCGGAGCCCGGTGGGACCGCGGCCGGCCAGCTGCCAGGCGCACACCACGGCGGCGACATGCATCAGCAGCGCGGCCATGGCCGGGCCGGCGCGGACGCCCATGGCCGTGTGGCCGAGCAGGCGTGTTCCCGCGGCGATCAGGAGTGCGATGCCGGGGGGATGATCGAAGTAGCCCGCGTCGAGCTGACGTGACCACTCCCAGTAATACGTCTCGTCGGGCAGCAGCGGCACGAGTGCCGACAGGCCGGCGCGTAAGACGGCCGCCACGAGAATCCAGCTCGCAGCCGACGTCCACGAGCCGGGAGGGGCGATAGGGGGCTTGAGGGCAAGGTCAACCGGTGTTGTCATGGGCGCGGGGTAAGTTGCATGCACGCCCGATCGTCTCGCTACCGACTCGTCGCGAAGTCGTCGCGAAGTCGTCGCGAAGTCGGTGACATACCGGGGACAGGTCGGCCGCACCAGCCCGGGAATTCAGGCGCTGGCGGCCGCCGTAGCCGATCGATCCCTGCCCGCCCTGGCTCGATCCTCTTCGGGCGCCGAAACGGCGGCGGCGGTGCGCCTGGAGCGCCGGCGGACCCCCGATGGCAGCGACGGCCACACTCTTGCAACAGCGCTCGACGCCGCTTGCCGCCGCGTGAACGATTCGTCAGGTTGCCGACAGAGCGGGATAGTGCCAGCGCTGTAACGGTTACGGCTGGCAGCGACCGCGCGTCCTAATTGGACGTCGCCATCCGGAAGACCCTTTCGGATGGCCCATTCACTTTTATTGACAGGACGGACCTGCATGCGGGTCTCTGCCCCCATTGCGAACATCCGCGCGACGCGACGCGCGACCACAGCCATGCTCGCCCTGATCGGGCTGGCGGGCTGTCTCGATCTCAAGACCACGCCGGACGCGTGCACCATTTCGGTCGCGCCAGCCTCGTTGTCGCTGCCGGTGAACGGCTCGGCCGCCATTGTCGGGACGGCTTTCGACTGCAGTGGCAATTCGATTGCCACCAAGAAGATCTCCTACTCGTCCAGCAGTGCGGCGGTCGCGACCGTGACCACCGGGGGGAACGTGATCGCGGTGTCGGTCGGATCAGCCATCGTCTCCGTCGTCGCCGACGGGAAATCGGCGTCGGTGCCGGTGACCGTGACGCCGGAAACCGCGGCCTTGGTGACGATCACCCCGGCCACACTGACACTGCGCCGAACCAACACGCGTGATCTCTCGGCAACGGCCCGGAATAGTCAGAACATCATTATCACGGGCCGCACGTTCCGCTGGAGCAGCAGCAATTCGTCGGTGGTCGCGGTGGATCAGTCCGGTAAGGTGACGGCGTTGGCTCCGGGCAGCGTGGTGGTCACGGCGGAATCCGACCAGACGGTCGGCAGTGCCTCGATCACCGTCACCGACATTCCCATCGGCAGTTGCTCATTGTCCCCGAGTTCTTCGAAAGTCACGGTGACGCAGAGCGTGCAACCCACCCTCGTGCTTCGCGATACGGCGAATAACGTGATTCCGTCGCAGGGCCGACAGATCATCTGGACCAGCAGCAACGAAATCGTTGCGACCGTGTCTTCAACCGGCCTCGCGACGACCCGTCGTGCCGGCACGGCCACGATCACGGCGTCACCGGCGGAAAACGCGCAGGTGACCTGCAGTGTCGGTGTCGAGGCCGTCGATCCGCGTATCGTACAAGTCGTCATTCAGCAGCGCACCGGATCACTGCGATTGGGCATCCCACGCGGTTTTTCCGCCGTCTTGCTCGATTCCACCAATACTCAGGTGCCCGCTGGCCGCATCACGGCCTGGAGCACCAATACGCCGACGGTGATCAGTGTGACCCAAGCTGGCATCGTGACGGGTCTGACGTTGGGCACGGCCCGCGTGATCGCCACCTCTGAAAGAGTGGCTGATACGGTGACCCTCTCCGTCACGAACGTGCCCGTGTCCGCCGTGGTCGTGGCACCGTTGCAGGTCACGCTGCAGGAAGGCCAGACGCGCCAACTTGCTGTCGTGGTCACCGACTCCACGGGGCGTGAGGTGACCGATCGTCCGATCGAATGGATCACGAACGATCCGACCAAGGCCACGGTGAGCGGCACGGGACTCGTTCAGGCCATTGCGACCGGGAATGTGTTGATCAGCGCCATCTCGGAAGGCCGATTGGGGCAGAGCTCCGTGATCATTCAGCAAACACCGACCGATACCATCGTGACCGTCGAAAGCTTCTCGGTGGTCCGCGGATTGACCAGTGCGTTCGCGATCACGCTCCAGGACAGCCGCGGGAACACGCTCCGGAACCGGAACGTGGTGGTCACGAGCAACACGCCGGGGGTCGCGGTCGGCTCCCCAAATCTCCAGTCGACGCTGGTGAGTGTTTCGGGGTTGTCCGTGGGAACCGCCACCTTCACGCTGCAGGTCGTGAACAACAACAACCAAAACGAAGGGAAGGCGTCACGCGTGATCATCACGGTGACGGCCCCGACTGCGCCGACAGCAGCCAAGACTCCATAAATGCCGGTTGCGGTCTAGCTTTCAAGACGGGGCGCCTTTCACGAGGGCGCCCCGTCCTTCGTTTTCGCCTACGGAGTCACGATCCATGAGCTCGTCTTCCTCGCCGGCTACGGCGGCACCGTCATTTCTTCGGGGTCTCTTTCACGGCGACATCACCGAAGCGCTGCTGTTCCCCTATCCCGCCACGCTCGACGAGCGGCGGCCGGACGAAGCCGCTACGGTGCATCGGCTCATCGCTGCGCTCAACGCGATGGTGGCGTCGGGGCTGATCGATCCGCGGCAAATGGACGAGGATGAAGCGATCGGCGAACCCGTCATCAGGGCGTTCGCCGAGGCCGGACTGCTCGGCCTCACGACACCCAAGGAGTACGGCGGCCTCGGGCTCTCGGCCAGCGCGTACGCCCGCGTATTCGGCGCCGTGGCATCGGTCGATGCATCGCTGGGCGTGCTGATCGGCGTGCACTGCGGACTCGGCGGCAAGGCGCTGGTGCTCTTCGGCAACGACGAACAGAAGGCGCGCTATCTGCCGGCACTCGCGCGCGGCGAGATGCTGGCGGCGTACGCGCTGACCGAACCGGAAACGGGATCGGATGCGCAGCACATCGTGACGACGGCGCGCCGCAGCGACGACGACACCGGCTGGGTGCTGAATGGCCGCAAGCACTGGATCGGCAACGGGCAGCGCGCCGGCATGATCGCGACCTTTGCGCAGACGCCGATCGTGCGCAACGGCGAGACGCTCATGCGCCCGACCGCGTTCATCGTGCGTCCCGATATGCCGGGGTTCCGCATCGACGGCACGATCAAGAAGCTCGGGATCCGCGCGTCCACGCAAGCGGAGTTGGTGTTCGAGGAGCTGTTCGTCCCCGACGATCACGTGCTCGGCGAGGTGGGCAAGGGCTTCCGCGTGGCGGTGAACGCACTCAACGCCGGCCGCCTCTCGCTCGCATCGGGCTGCGCGTCGGGATGCAAGCGGTTACTGGCCGAGTTCACGCGCTACGCCGAAGCGCGCACGCAGTTTGGCGGCCCGCTCGCGTCATTCGAGATCACGCAGCGCAAGATGGCCACCATCGCGGCGGAAACGTATGCGGTGGATGCGATGGTAGGCGCGCTGGCGGCCGCGCTCGACGAAAACAGCGTCGATGCGTCGCTCGAAGCCGCGTGCGCCAAGGTGTTTGCGAGCGAACTCGTGTGGCGCACCGCCGACGAACTGGTGCAACTCGCCGGTGGCCGTGGCTTCGTGAAGCCGTGGCCGTACGAGCGCTATCTGCGTGACGCGCGCATCAATCGCATTTTTGAAGGCGCCAACGAAATTCTGCGACTGTTCATCGGGCTTAACGGCATTCAGGGGCCGGCCGACGAGCTGAAGGAGCTGGCGGGCGCGCTGAAAAACCCGATTCAGAACTGGGTGCTGGTGTCGAGCTATGCCGCGGAGCGCGTGGCGTCTGCGCTGGGTAAGAAGGATCGCTTCGACATCGCGTTTCACCCGTCGCTGCGCACGCACGCCGAGTTCGTGGAGAAACATGTCGCCGCCCTCGCCGCGGCGACGCAGAAAATGGTCGTGACACACAAGCAGGAGATTTTGCACCGACAGCTGGTGGTAGAGCGCCTCGCCAACATGGCGATCGAACTGTACGCACGGACGACCACGATCGCCCGCACGCAGCGACTGATCGACGAACGCGGCGCCGACGCGTGTGCCCGCGAGATCGCGCTGGCCGATCTGTTCTGCATCGAATCCGGCCGTCGCTTCCGCGCCATCCGGATGGAACTCGACGGCGACGCCGGTACGTCGATCGACGCGCTGCGTCGTAACATCGCCGAGCGCATTCGCGACGAACACGGCTACGGATCGAGCGACGCGCTGATGGATGTGGCCGTGCCCCCGCTGCCGGCGTGGAGTCTTACCAAGGCCGAGCAGGAACGCGCCGTTACGCGTCGTTCTTCAGCAGACCCAGCTTGAGGGCGAACTTCACGTAGTCGGTGCGATGCGAGAGGCCAAGCTTCTCGCCGATACGCTGCTTGTACGTGTCGACCGTTTTCGGCGAGATCGTGAGCTGGTCGCCGATCTCCGGCGCCGTAAAGCCCTCGGCGACCATCTTGAGCACGGCCTGCTCGCGGCTGGTGAGCTTCTCGAAGCGGGCGCGCTCCTCGGCGTTGCCATCGCGTCGGGCTAACCCGCGGGCGAGGGCACGGGCGGCCGTGGGCTGCACGTAGACATCGCCGGCGGAGA
>CAMBRJ010000109.1 GCA_945870175.1 Gemmatimonas phototrophica | reverse complement strand
GGGCGACGCCCCCCGCTGTTGTTGCAGCGCCGGAGTTATGTTGTGCGTGCAGTCTGCGGACGTGGCGAAATTGGTAGACGCACCAGCCGTAGGAGCTGGCGGGGAACACCATCCCGGTTCGAGTCCGGGCGTTCGCATTAGTGTGCTCGGGCTGTTGCCGCGGATAGGCACCGAAGACCACCGGAAAACCAGCGTGCCTCGACCCCCCGTCGCCGGCGACGGCAAAGGTTACCAGGTCAGCGCGCGCCAAATCCCGTCCACGCGCGTATTTTCTCCCCTGCCACGCATACGGCGATCATTCTCCCCCGCCCGGCCACTCGACCATGCCTGTTTACGTGTACGAAACCATCCCGCAATCCAACGCCGACTTTCCGCAAACCTTCGAGTTGCGCCAGTCGATGTCGGAGCCCTGTCTCACCGCGCACCCCGACACCGGCGCGCCGGTACGACGTGTGCTTTCGGGTGGCCTCGCCACGTTCAGCGGCACGGCGGCAACGACCCCGATGCGCGGCGGTGGCAGCTGCGGGTCGCGCTGCGGCTGCGCGTCGTGAGCGACTCGATGATCACCAGCGCCGTCGCCATCGAGAAGTGGGATCTGATCGAGCCCTTCGAAATCGCGCGTGGCGTGATTACCGCCAGTTCGCTGGTCACGCTCACCCTCACCGATAGCGCGGGCAACGTGGGCCGCGCCGAAGCGGCAGGGGTGGACTACGACGGCGAAACGCCGGACATGCTGCAGGCGCAGATCGAGTCCGTGCTGCCGCTGGTGATCGCGGCGGCACCGGGCGCGATCGTGAACGAGGCCACGCTGCAGGCTGTGCAGGAGTTGCTCCCCTCTGGTGGCGCGCGCAACGCCATCGACTGCGCCCTCTGGGATCTTCGCGCCAAGCAGTCGGGCACGCCGGCCTGGCGGTACGCCGCACTGCCACCGCTGCGTCCGCTCACCACGGTCTTCACACTCGGACTCGGCACCGAATCCGATACGCGCCGCAAAGCGCGGGCAGCCCGCCACTATCCGCTGATCAAGATCAAGTGCGACGCCGACCGCCACGTGGATGTCGTGCGATGGGTGCGCGAGGAACATCCCACGGCGCGCATTGCGGTCGATGCGAATCAGGCCTGGACCCGCGACCTGCTGGAGCGCGTGCTGCCACCGCTGGCCGCGCTCGGGGTCGAGATGGTTGAGCAACCGGTTCCACGCTTTGAAGATGCGCAGCTTGACGGGCTGCACGCCGCCCTGCCCCTCGCGGCCGATGAATCCTGCGTCGATCGCGAGTCGTTGGCCGATCTGTTCGGGCGCTATCAGTACATCAACATCAAGCTCGACAAGTGCGGCGGTCTCACCGAGGCCCTCAGGATGTCGAATGAGGCCCTCGCGCACGGACTGCAGCTGATGGTCGGCAACATGTGCGGCACGTCGCTGGGTATGGCGCCGGGGTTCCTCGTGGGGCAGCGCTGCGGCTACGTGGATCTTGATGGGCCGCTGCTGCAAGCGCGCGATCGCGACCACGCCTTCGTGTTTACCGACGGCGTCATGCAACCGCCGAGTCCTGCGCTCTGGGGCTAACGCAGCCGATCGGCGAAGCGCGCGAGCCGGAAGAGCCCAATGTCGTGCGGCGTGCGCCCATGCTGCACGAGATCGGCGCAAATCTCGCCGACCACACTGCAGAACTTGAACCCATGTCCTGAGCAGGGGGAGACCAAGAGCACTTCCGGCGCATCCGGCGCGCGATCGATGATGAAGTGCTCGTCGGGCGTATTGGTGAACATGCAGACGGCTGACGACCGCAGCGCCCCGTTGGCTGCGGGAAAATAGCGGGACACCGCCTCCCGCAGGGCCGCTTCATCGCGCGGGTGGCAGGCGCGATCCACGGTGTCTGGATGCACGCGCTCGTCGAGATGGTGATAGCGGCCGATCTTGAACCCCGGCACGCCGTACTCCGGGAATCCATAGTACGTGCCCTCCTCGGCCTCGAGCACGAACACCGGAAACGCCCCCGGCGCGAACTGCGCACGGTCGGCGACGTCGAACCAGCCGAGCACCTGACGTTCGGGAGCGAGCAGCGTACGGAGCGCGGGGGCGAGCTCGCGCATCCAGGGGCCCGCCGTCAACACGAGCTGGCCGGCCTCGTACTCGCCGCGATCGGTGCGCACCCGTACGCGCCCGCCGCTGGCCGTGTAGTCGAGCACGCGCTCGCCCGTGCGAATGTCGGCGCCCAGTGACCGGGCGCGATGGGCGTACGCCTGAATGCAGCGCTCGGGCGTGAGGAATCCGGCGTCGGGCTGATACACCGCCATCGCATTCGCCGCCGGGCGCCATCCCGGAAAGCGCGCCGCCAGGGCCGTCGCGTCGAGCACCTCGTGCGGCAGGTCGTGCTCGCGGCAGCTCCGCAACGATCCTTCGAACACGTGACTGCCGGCGAATCCCACGTCGAGTCCACCCGTGACATGCAGGAGCGGCTCGTCGAGTCCGTCTTGGAGTTCACGCCACAGGGCGAACGCCCGGCGGAGCAACGGCACGTAGGACGGGTCCTCGAAATAGGCGAGGCGGATGATGCGCGTGAGCCCATGCGACGAGCCGAACCCGTGCCCGAGTTCGTGCTGCTCGAGGGCCAGCACACGCAGTCCGCGCGCCGCGAGCTGGGCGGTGGCGGCGCTCCCCATGCCGCCGACGCCGGCGACGATCACATCATACGGTGGTGTCACGAGATCGACCTCGACGGGGTGGCGGTTGCGAGAAGTCCCAGCGCTTTGTCCCAATACATCGCGAAACGTGATAGGAATACCGGTCTAAACCAGCGATTAGCACGCCAGAAACCAGATTTCGTCCCATGTCGGGGTGGTGCATCCCTCGAAACTAAGAGAGATTCCCCACGTCGCGTTACGCGAAAGTGACACGGGTGCGCGATGCCGCACCCGCAGTATACCCATTCTTCAGAAGGAGTCATGATGTTTCACCGAGCGATCATTTGTCGCTTGGCGGTCATCGGCGCCGTTCTGCTGGTCGCCCTCCCGTCGCGTGCGCTATTGGCACAGACCGGAACGATCAGCGGCAAGGTGACAGATGCCGCTACCGCGCTTCCCGTAGCCGACGCTCGCGTCGTGATTTCGGGCACCACGTTCGAAGCGCAGACGAACAAGGACGGCGACTACCGCCTCACCAACGTGAAGCCGGGCCGTACGGGCGTATCCGTGTTTCGCCTTGGCTACAAGGCGTCGCGCGACAGCGTGGTCGTGGTAGCGGGTCAGACCGCCTCGTTGAACATCAAGATGACGCAGTCCGTCATCAACCTGTCTGAAGTGGTCGTGACAGGTACCGCCGGCAACCAGGAGCGTAAGGCGCAGGCCGCGCTCGTGGCCTCGGTGAAGGCGTCCGACATCATCCGGGACGCGCCGATCACCAGCGTGGCCAACCTGCTGCAGTCGCGCGTGCCGGGTGTGGCGCTCAGCACGCAGTCCGGGACCGCCGGATCGGCCAACACGATCCGCATCCGCGGCGCGTCGTCGATCAACCTGTCCAACTCGCCGCTGCTCTTCATCGACGGCGTGCGTATCAACGAAGGCCAGATTAATTCGGGCCAGGGCGGTCAGCAGTTCGATCGCATGAACGACATCAATCCAGAAGAGATCGAGAGCATCGAAGTGGTGAAGGGTCCGGCCGCCGCCACATTGTACGGCGCCGACGCCTCGGCGGGCGTGATCCAGATCATCACCAAGAAGGGCCGTGCCGGTTCCACGTCGTTCCAGCAGACGCTGCGCTACGAAATGGGCTCCTCGGAACTCCCCAACTACACCCCGCCCGATAACTACGGCAACTGCACGGCGGCCCTGGTGGCCCCGACCAGCGCCAACCCGCTCTGCCGTGGGAAGACCGTGGGCTTGCTGGTGAGCGACAACCCGCTGGTGCGCGTCGGCGCCTTCCGCAAGGGCAACGATCAGGTGGTGAACTGGGGCGCGCGTGGCGGCGGCCAGAACTACGGCTACAGCCTGTCGTACGGCACCACCAAATCGGCCGGCATGCTGCCGAACAACAAGTACAACCGCGAAAACATTCGCACCAACGTGAACTACGTCGCGAACTCCAAGCTCAACATCGACGCGGGCCTTGGCCTCACGCAGAGCCTCGCCGATCTGCCGGACAACGACAACAACATCTACGGCTGGCTTGGTGGCGGCCTGCTGGGTAGCCCGACCACGCGGAATGACTCGCCCAACGGCGCGCTCACGCAGGACGGCTTCTACAGCAACCGTCACTACAACGCGATCAACGCGATCCAGCACCGCTTGCTCACCAAGCGTGTCACGACCTCCGTCACGGCCAACTACACGCCCACGACGTGGTTCACCAACCGCTTCACCGGCGGGATGGACTTCGCCGCCGACGACCAGCGCAACTTCTACCCGAAGAACGACAGCCTGTGGTACGGCGGCCTGACCGACGGCGGCAGCAACGGGTCCACGTCACGAAGTGCTGAGCGGTATACGTTCGATTACCTCGGCAACATGAAGAAGGGCTGGGGCGCCAACTGGGAGTCCAACCTCTCCTTCGGCCTGCAGGTCATCTCGTCGCGCAACACCTCTCTGGGCGCCACGGGCATCGGCTTCGTCACCAACTCGAATAACTCCGTCGGGTCGGCGGCCACCACCACTGGCAGCGGCGGCTTCTCCGAGCAGCGTCAGTTCGGCTACCTCAGCCAGCTGCAGATCGGCAACCAGAACAAGCGCTTCCTGCAGTTTGGTGTGCGTGTTGACAAGAACTCGTCGTTCGGCACCAACTCGCCGGCGTTCGTGCTCCCGAAGATCGGCGGCAGCTGGGCCATCTCCGAAGAAGACTTCTTCAGCCCGCTCGCCGGGCTCGTGAACACGCTCCGCCTCCGCGCCGCCTACGGTACCACGGGTCGCTCGCCCAACCCGGGTGACGCCCTCACCACGCTCGTGGCGTCGCCGTTCAACATCACGGGCAGCACCGCGGCCGGCGCCATCCTGGGCAACCCGGGTAACGCCGACCTCAAGCCCGAGCGCGGCAGCGAGTTCGAAGCCGGTCTCGACGCCGGATTCTTCAACAACCGCGTGTCGGCCGAGCTCACGTACTTCAACAAGACCACGAACGACCTCATCATCGCGCGTCCGATCCCGCCGTCCCTCGGCTTCTCGTCCAGCCCGTTGGCCAACATCGGCTCGATCGTGAACCGCGGTGTGGAGCTCGCGATGAACATCAGCGCGATCAACACGCGCAATGTGCGGTGGGATATCCGTGCCGGCGGAAACACGCTGCACAATGAGCTCACCAGCCTCGGCACCGTACTCCCGTTCAACATCGGTGGTGGACGCACGCTCGTGGGTCAGCAGATCGGCGTGATGGTGTCCAAGCGCATCGAGTCGATCAACACCACCACCAACGTGGTGACGGTGAGCGACACGCTGGCCCCGGTGGGCAACCTGTTCCCGACGCTCGAGTGGAACTTCACGAACACGGTGACGCTGTTCCAGAATCTCCGCCTGAACGCGCTGCTCGACTCCAAGCGCGACTTCTCGCTCGTCAACACCACGGCGTACTTCCGCGAAACGCAGCTGGTGCGCTCCAACCTGCGTCTTGATCCCACCGTGCTGTCGGCCACCGAGCGTCTGCGCCGCTATGGCAACCCGACCTCCGGCCAGCCGGCGTTCGTGACCAACAAGGGCAACGCGGCCACGGTCAACGACGTCCGTGACGCCTTCATCGAGAAGGGCGATTTCGTGCGCCTGCGTGAAATCTCGGCCACGTACACGGTGCCGAGCTCCCTCGCCAAGCGCCTCGGTGGTGTCGTCGACGGTGCGTCGATCACCTTCGCCATGCAGAACGTCAAGCTGTGGTCGGACTACTCGGGACCGGATCCCGAAGTGATCTCCCAGGCCGGCGCGTTCTCGCGCGAAGACTTCCTGACGCTGCCGAATGCGCGGAAGTCTGTGCTCCGTTTCAACTTCACCTTCTAACCGCGAGATGATCATGAAGAAGATCCAACGCGCGGTTACGCGCACTCTGGTCGGCACCACGCTCGTCCTCAGCGCGGCCGCCTGTTCCGATGAATTCCTGCAGGTTACCAACCCGAACGTCATCGACGCCGCGACGGTTGATCCGACGTCGGCCGGCAACACGCTCGCGCTATCCGCGCAGCAGAACTTTGCCACCGCGCTGGGCTGGCTCGCGATGTACAGCGGGTACTTCACCAACGAAGTCAATGTGTCGGACACCTTCCCGACGCGTAACGAGTTCGGATTTCGTACCGTCTCCGATCTCAATGGCTCGCTGAACAGCGATGTCTGGGCGCCGATTTCTCTCGCGGTGGCCTCCGCCAAGTCCGTGCTTGACCTGACGCTCCCGAACCCGACCACCAACATCAGCCTGGCGCGCGCCGCGACGTTCCGCGGCTACGCCATCCTGATGATGGCCGGCGATTTCTGCACCGGCTCGCTGTCGTCGGGCCCGGAGCTCACCACGGCGCAGCTCCTCGATTCGGCCTCGGCCTGGCTGACCAAGGGCTACGATGTGGGCAAGGCCAACGGCACCGCCGACGGCATCGCCCTCTCCAACGCCGCACTCGTGGGCCGTGCCCGCGCGAAGCTGCAGAAGGGTGACAACGCGGGCGCAGCGGCCGATGCGGCGCTGGTGCCGGCGGGCTTCGAGTACAACATGCGCTACACGGACGATGCAAACAGCCGCACGCGTCTGTCGAACCGTCTGTACCAGTTCAGCTTCGACCGCGGCGCCATCAGCGTCGCGCCGTGGTATCGCCAGACCGATCCGCGCGTCCCGTTCCGGGCGCCGGGGAGCGGTACCGCCCTCCCGCAGGATCAGGTCCCGGGTGGCTTCTTCCAGCAGGCGAAGTTCCCCGGCTACGCGTCGCCGATTCGCCTCGCCTCGAAGCTAGAAGCGGACTACATCGCCGCCGAAGCCTCGGGCAGCGCCACCACGCAGCTCACGCTGATCAACGCGCGTCGTACGGCCAACAACCAGGCGGCCTACGCGGGCGCCACGGATGCGGCCAGCGTGAAGACGGAGCTGTTCAACCAGCGCGCCGTCGAGTTCTATCTCGAAGGCAAGCGGCTCGCCGACTTCCGTCGGTCGCCGGCGTCAACCGCGACGACGGTGACGGCCACGGGCCAGCCGTACTTCAAGCCCGGCTACGCCAATACGGGGTCGCAGACCTGCTACCCGTTGCCGCGCGCCGAGCGGGACAACAACCCGAATATGGTCGGCAAGTAAGCCGGCTCCGTACGGGATGATAGGAGAAAACGGGCGCCGGGAATCCCTCGGCGCCCGTTTTCCCGTTCCACGCATACCGTCAAGATTTCTTGACAGTTCGGCTGTAAATAATGATTGACAGTCCCGTGAACCGGCGGCACCTTATCTTATCTAGCGCAATCGGTACGACACCCTTCGCCATGTGCCGGCGCGGACAGGAACCTGTCCTCGTTTTGTGCGTTTATACGGCGAGGGCGGTGTGCCCCCGTTGTCCGATCCGCGGCCGAAGTCATCCCGCCTGACCACCGTTTTGATGAGTTTCCGTCCCGGCATGAGTCCTTCAACGCAGCCGATGCTGCTCACGGTAGCATGATCGTGAACGCGTCGCTGAACGACGCGTCCGAATGCGCCCGGATCACGATGGTCCACGCGCGGACCTTCTCGCTGGCGAGCAAACTGCTCCCCGCGGCGAAGCGCCGTGCGGCCTACGCCCTCTACGCGTTCTGCCGCATTGCCGACGACCTGGTCGATCAGGCGGACCACGACAACGTGTCCGAACTGGCCATCCAGCTCGACGCCTACCGGAATGCGCTGCAGGCCGCTCTCGATGGGCGCCCAAGCGGGCCGATCTTCCGTGAGGTCGCATGGGTTGCCGGTGCGTACGAGGTGTCGCCCGCCCCGCTCTTCGAGCTGCTCGATGGCGTACGACGTGACCTTGAGGCGCATACGTACGGCACGTGGCTCGAGCTTGAGCAATACTGCGAAGGCGTCGCCAGCTCCGTCGGCGAGATGTGTACGTACGTGTTCGGCGTCCCCGCCGGCCCGACCATGCGCACGCAGGCCATCCAGTACGCCCGGACGCTTGGCACGGCTATGCAGCTCACCAACATTCTGCGGGATGTCGGGGAGGACGCCCAGCGGGGCCGTTGTTATCTCCCGGCCGAGGACATGGCCC
>CAMBRJ010000108.1 GCA_945870175.1 Gemmatimonas phototrophica | reverse complement strand
GTATTTCGAGTTGGTCTCCACGCTCGCGTTGGCCATCGGCCTCATCATTGTCAATGTGACGAAGCCCGGCGCGGGTCTCGATATCTCGAAGATGACGATGGGCGACGTGAGCAAGTACACGTCGGCGGGGGCACAACAGAGTACGCTCGAGTTCATGCTCCATATTGTGCCCAGCAACGTCGTCGCGGCGTTTGCGAGCGGTGAGCTGCTGCCCGTGGTGTTCTTTTCCGTGCTCTTCGGTATCGCCCTCACGGCGGTCGGCGATGCGGGGCGTGATATCGCCGATCTCCTCGTGCGCTTTCAGGCCGTGTTTTTCAAGATTGTCTCCATGGTGATGGTGCTCGCGCCGATCGGTGCGTTCGGCGCGATGGCGTATACGGTGGGCGCGTTCGGTCTCAAGACGCTCGTTCCCCTCGCGCGTCTCATGCTTGATGTGTACCTCACCATGGCGATTTTCGTGTTCGTGGTGCTCGGCCTGATCTGCCGCGCCTACGGCTTTCGCATCTGGAAATTCATACGTTTTATCAAGGACGAAATTCTGTTGGTGCTCGGGACGTCGAGCTCCGAAGCGGCGCTGCCGCGCATGCTGCAGAAGCTCGAACAGTACGGCTGTGCAAAACCGGTCGTGGGCCTGGTGATTCCCACTGGCTATTCGTTCAACCTCGACGGCACGAGCATCTATCTGTCGATGGCGACGATCTTCATCGCGCAGGTGTACAAGGTCGATCTGAGCATTTCACAACAGCTCGGGCTGCTCGGCATTCTCATGCTCACGAGCAAGGGAGCGGCCGGTGTGACGGGCTCCGGGTTCATCGTGCTGGCCAGTACGCTCGCCGCCACTCGCACGGTGCCGGTGGAAGGCGTGGCGCTGTTGCTTGGCGTGGACCGCTTCATGTCGGAAGCGCGGGCGATCACGAACCTGATCGGCAACGGCGTGGCTACGTTGGTGGTGTCGCGCAGTGAAGGGGCGTTCGACGACGCAAAGATGGCGGCCGCGGATGCAACCGTGTGATTTCACACCGGAAGTAGTTTAGGTGCCAACGTGTGGGCGTCGGGCGGAAGTACCGCTGCGATCGCTCCGGAAGCACCGCTTCCGCGAGCCGCCCACACGTTCACCCCCAATCAGCTTCCCCCCGGAAATCACACCATGGACACCGTGGTCCAGGTTTTTGGCACGAAAAAAAGTGCCGACACACGCAAGGCGCAGCGCTTCTTCCAGGAGCGTCGCATCAAGGTGCACTTCTGCGATCTGGCGGAGCGGCCGGCGTCGGTTGGTGAGCTGAAGCGGTTCACGCAGAAGTTTGGCGTGGACGCGATCATCGACCGCACGTCAAAGCGCTTTCTGGATCTCGGGCTGCGTCAGGCACTGTACGGCGAGGAGCGGTGGCTCAGCATCCTCGCCGATGAACCGATGATTCTGAAACAGCCGCTGATTCGCTTCCAGCACAAAGTGTGCGTGGGCGTGGACGAGAAGCTGTGGAAGGAGTGGCTCGCGTAGTCGGTGGTGCTCTCCGACGCCCAAAGCGGACTGTAGCATGGTGATTGGAAGGGACTCTCCTGACAGAAGCAAGGGGTATTCCCGATAACCCGTTGGGTTCCGTCGACGAAGACTGGAGACAACGGAGGTTAAAGTATGCGCACGAGAGTATTGGATGTCTCGCGGCAACCACTGACGGCACGCGTGCTTCCGGTGGAATCCCCCGACGCCTTGGCCGCAGCGTTGCGGAATGACGCCACACGACGACGAGGGGCCCGGTTTACCGGTGAGCCGATTCGGATTGCGGTCCTCGATCGCAATCCGCTCATGCGCCAGGCCCTGACGGCGTTGCTGGCTCGTGATCCACGAATCCACCTCGTCGGCGACTCCTGTGATCTCGACCAGTGCCTCAACTACGCCACGCATCGCGCGGCGCAGGTCGTGTTGCTGTCTGCCGAACCGGACGTAGCGACCGTGATCCGACAGGTCAGTGCGCTGGCAGCGCTGCCACTCGGGCCGCATGTCATTGTGCTCAATGGCCAGCAGCGGCCCGACGAGGTGCTCGAAGCATTCCGCGCCGGCGCGTTCGGCTATTTGCCGTGGAGCGCCTCGGTTACCGATCTGATCGAAGCGATCGAGATGGTGGCGGACGGCATGAGCTACGTGCTGCCAACGACCGCAAAGGCGTTGGCGACCGGCCTGCGTGCGCCCCCGCCGGCCGCCTCCGCACAGGGCGGCTCATGTCTCGATGTGCTGAGTGCGCGTGAGCGAACCGTACTCGAGCGTATCGCGCGTGGCTTCAGTGGGCCGGAAGTTGCTGACCAGCTGGGTATCACGGTGAAAACCGTGGACACCTATCGTCATCGTATTCATGAAAAACTTGGTGTGCATCACCGCAGCGACTACGTGCGGATCGCGCTCGAACATGACCTGCTGCGTCGAGATGTCACGTAGGGCTCACGTAGCTGCTGACACCGTATGCGGTGTTTGCCCGACATTTTGTAGGTAAAGCGACTGACAGACGCGGCGAGGAATCGAACATATGTTCTGCGGCCGCCGATGAATTCCCCGCAACACCACGTGGAGTTGATGATGTCCAGTCCAACGTCGCAACAGCCCAGCGCACATGTCTTTCCGCCGCTGTCACCTTCGTCGTTGGTGAAGCGCACGGTGTTCGACAACGGCGTGGAGGCAGAGATCAGCGCGATCGCCGATCGAAAATGCGTGCCGTGTGACGATAGTGAGTTGCTGGCGTCGTCCGTGCGCGCGCTCCGCGATGCATTGCATGTGCCGAAGGGCATTGTCGTGAGCGTGAACAATGGCATCGTCGTACTCGATGGACGCACCTCGTACTACTACGAGCGGGCGGCTGCGGAGCGCACGGTACGATTTCTCGACGGGGTGCGCGCCGTCGAGAACCACATCCTGGTGGAGCCGCCGGCGCTGGCCCACGACGTGCGTGTGTGTGTCGCCAATGCCTTGCTTCGCACGGCAGCGGATGAGGCGACGCGGATCGCGGTACAAGCGGTGGACGGCACGGTGATTCTGCATGGCGTCGTTCACTCGCCTGCTGAACGCGATGCGGCCGAGCGCGCGGCGTGGACGGTGGAGGGTGTGCGCTCCGTGATCGACAACCTGATCGTCAGCGCATAGCGGCTTCACGCGGTGCGCTTCTTCAACTACTCCCTTCCGGAGTCGACAATGGCAACCCAAGCGCCGAACCTTCGTACTGCGACCGACATTCTGAACACCTTCGAACCGACGGTCGCCCCGGCGGGACCGATTCTCGTGGCCACCGATACCTCGCCGGCCTCCGATGCTGCGTTTCCCATGGCGCGCGTGCTGGCGGCCGCGCTGAACGTCCCGGTGGAAGTGGTCACCGCGATGCAGCCGACGACCATGCCGATGTACGCGTTCGACACCGTGCCGTACCCGATGCTGGCTGAGCCATATCTCGTGGAAGGGCGCCAGTCGATGATCGATCGCCAGATGGCGCGCACCGTGCCGTCCGCTACTCCATGGCCCGTCCGCGTGCGCGTCGGCGAGCCGCTGCATGAAATTGTCGATCATGCCCGCGGCATCGACGCTCGCGTTCTCGTGGTGGGTCGTGGCCGACACTCCACCATCGGCCGGACGCTCGGCGGCGAGTCGGTGCTGCGGCTACTGCAACTCGGCGATACGCCGGTGCTTGCGGTCGAGCCCGGTTTCGAAGCGCTGCCGAAGCAGGTGGTCATGGCCACTGACTTCAGCGCCTTCAGTCTCTACGCCGCGCAGGTCGCGAGCAGCATGATCGCTCCGGGTGCGACCGTCCGACTCGTGCATGTGGGACCCGTGCTCAGCGACGCCGATGCGACGCTGCGGGAGTACGCCGCAGGCTACACGAAGGCAGCGGAGAAGGGGTTCGCACTGTTGACGGAGCACCTCGCTCCGTACGGCTTCACACTGGAAACCGTGACGCTGCAGGGTAATCCGTCGGATCGTCTCATCGAGTATTGCGATGCGATCAACGCCGATCTCGTGGTGACCGCCACGCATGGCTATGGCTTCCTCCGTCGCATGGTGCTGGGCAGTGTGACCACGGAGCTGGTCCGTTCGGCGCCCTGCTCGGTGTTGTGCGTGCCGGGCCGTGCCCGCACCATCGCCGCGGCCCGCGCCAATGCCACCGCGAAGCAGCAGACCCGCAGCTATTCGCTCGAGGTGCTCGACGCCGAGCTGAATGCGTTCACGACGCGCAATGCCGGACGGTCGTGCAGTATGGAAATGGATCGCCATGACTTTGGAGCGCAGTCACTCGGGCACGGAATGCCGCTGGTCGGTGCGACCTACGACCGGCACGATCGCAGCATCTCCCTGATGTTCGGCGCCTCGAGCCTGCTGGGCGAACATCTCAGTCACCGCATGCAGGGATGCGAGTCGGTGCACACCATCGCGAATGCGGAAGGCCGGGATCAGGTCATGCGCATCGTGCATGAAGGTGGTCAGACGCTGCTGCTGCTCGACTGACGCACTCGCCGCAGTGGGAACGCATCAACGGCAACCGCGAATAGCGGTTGCCGTTGGTGTGTCGGCGCCTCGGGCGCGGACACACCAATAGCTCGCGAAAATCGGGGATCGCTGCAAGTTGGGGGAAAC
Organism: Gemmatimonas phototrophica; assembly: GCA_945870175.1. Taxonomy (GTDB): domain Bacteria; phylum Gemmatimonadota; class Gemmatimonadetes; order Gemmatimonadales; family Gemmatimonadaceae; genus Gemmatimonas; species Gemmatimonas phototrophica_A. Next base: position 3,576 of record CAMBRJ010000108.1, on the reverse strand, counting down.
CAACGTGGAGATCCCGTGGCTGGCTACTCCGGTACACCGCTGGCGAAGAAGCTGGGCATCGTGGAAGGCACCGTGGTGCACGTGGTGCACGAGCCGTCGCACTACCAGACGCTGCTCGACCCGCTGCCGCCGTCGGTGCGCTTTCTGTCGCGGCTCACGCCGGCGGCGCAGGTGGTGCACCTGTTCACGACCGGGCGCGCCGAGCTGACGTCGCGGCTCACGGCGTGGCGCACGGCGTTGCCCGATACGGTCGTGATCTGGGTGTCATGGCCCAAGAAAAGCGCCAAGGTCGCGACGGATATCACGGAGGATACCGTACGCGCCGTGGCGCTTCCTTTGGGGTTCGTCGACGTGAAGGTGTGCGCCGTCGACGAGGTGTGGTCGGGGTTGAAGCTCGTGGTGCGGAAAGAACTCCGGGGCACGAGCTCATGATCCCCGCATGACTACATGTGCATGCCGGGCATCATCATCGACGGCGAGATCGAGACCTGTCCCATGAAACAACGGATCGATGACGCGGCGGTGGTGGTTACCAGCAGCACGTAGTGATACGTACCCTGCGGAAACTCCGGCGTGGCACTGTTCACGCCACCGCACTGATCGAGATCGGCCGCGGTGAGCTGCTTGCCGTTGATGTCGCGATCGCCGTAGATCGGGTAGCCATCGAACGCCACGCCGATGATATGCGACGGGCCTCCGTCGGTATCCACCATCGACGTCACGCAGGGCGGCAGGGCGTGGTAGTGGTACGCGCCCATCGGCGTGGGGTGTCCGTTGCAGACATCGAGGAACGCGATGTTCGCGCCGGCGGCGTTCTTCACCGTGAAGTTCGAGGCCATGGCGACCGTGGTGCCGTCGCCTTCGTACGGATTGAACAGCGCGGCGCCGGAGATCATGACGCCGATGGTGCCCAGATTCGTCGACGTGGGGCTGGCTGCTTTCTTCGGCACCAACGGAATCTGGAAGTCATACGACTGCGCCGCGGTCGGATCGGCGCCGGCGTAGGCGCTCATGGCGCCCGGAACCCGCACGCCGGGGCTCGGCAGGGCATATTGCGCCTGTCGCGCATGGTTCGGGATGCCGTTCGACCGATAGCGCATCACGCCATTGGCAAAGGACACGGTGACGTTGCTCCCCCACTTGGCCGACTGCAGCCCGGGTTGAGTGGACGCGGTCGAGCTGTCGGTGCTGCTCGTTTCGGTGGCGGTGGTACTGTCGGCACAGGCGCCGATCAGGGTCACGGCGATGGCGCAGGTCATGCCGCAGGCGATGATCGCGCGACGGGTGGGCAGCGAAGGCGTGGCGTGTGTCATGAAAGCTCCCGGAAGTGGTTGGGTTGCCGGTTCGACAACCGATCCATCCCGATCATTCCATTTCGGATTTCGCCGATGTCGGATGCCGCGGCCGCACCAGCGATCCGGATGGAATGAAATCCCGGCGCCGATTGTCCAAGGCGGGTGTTCACCCTTGTGATCGATGATGTCACCACTGCCCGACGACATACTGCTGGACCACGCCCGGAGCGGCGACGAGCTCGCCTTTCGCGCGCTCGTCGAGCGCTACGAGTCGGCGGTGGCGTCGGTGGTGATCGGGATGCTGGGCGCGGGCGACGATGCCGATGACGTCGGTCAGGAAACGTTCATTCGTTTCCATGGCGCGATGTCGACGTTCCGCGGCGACGCGGCACTGGGCACGTACCTTCGGCGCATCGCGATGAATCTGTCGCTCAATGCGCTCAAGCGACGACGACGGTTCTCGTTGCGGCTGGTGAGTCGAGACCAGACGGCGACGCCACTCGATGAGCCGGCCGTCGACGCCTACGACGCCGAAGGGGCGGAGCGCGTGACGATGGTGCGACGGGCCGTCGCGCAGTTGGGTGAGAAACAGCGCAGCGTGGTCGTGCTGCGATTGCTCGATGGCCTCTCCACGAACGAGACGGCCGAGGTGCTGGAGCTGCCGGCGGGCACGGTGATGAGTCGACTGTCCCGTGGCGTGGCCGAACTGCAGCGACAATTGGGGTGGTACGCGAACGACAGCAAGGAGCGACACGATGCGTGACGACGACGTGCATGACCTGACATCCGAGCCAACCGATGACGCGCTGCGTACCCTCCGCGAGGCCGCCGGACCCGTGGCGTTCGCCCCGGGCTTCGCCGATCGCGTCATGGCTCGGCGGGCGGTTGCAGACACCTCGACCGAGACATCGCGCGACACGTCCAGCGATGCCTTGCGGTACGTGTTCATGCGGCTGGCGCCACTGGCGGCGGCCGCCGTGCTGGTGTTGAGCACGGTGAATCTGATGAGCGCCAGTGGTCGCGGTCAGCCGGTCATCGATCGGTTGTTCGGACTGCCGACGGTCACGCTGGCGTCGGCGTATTCGCTCGACGGCACGCTTACGAGCTGGGGAGAAACCAACCGATGAAACTCGACCTGAAGTCGATCACGATCGTGGGCGGAACGCTCGCGCTGGGCGTCGTGCTCGGTCTGCTGCTGCAGGGCACTTTGCAGCGCCTCCGCAACGATCGCATGGGCCAGCTCCGCCACGAACAAGGCTTCGTCCGACATATGGCGTCGATCATCCGGCCGCGTGCCGATCAACGCGCGGCGATCATGCCGCTGCTGGAAGCGACGGGTGCCCGCAATCAACAGATCATCGATAGTGCGCAAGCGGAGCTGCGATCGACGCTCGAGGGCATGCGCGCGAAGCTCGGGCCGATCCTCGATGCCGACCAGCGGAAACGGATGGATGCGTTGGGACGATTGCCCGATCCGTTCCGACCGGGCGGTGGACCACCGGGTGGGCCGCGTCCTACTTCCAAGCCTTGACGATCGCTTCGCCGATCCGGCCGATCACCGCATTGCCTTCGGCGTCCACCCAATAGCGCGTGTCGGTGTTCTCCTTCGTGAGGACGCACGCCACCACGCGCGCCGGCAGCGTGAACACACCGCAGTCGGTGCGTGACGCGTCCACATCGCCGCTCTTGTGCGCGAGGCGTGTGCCGTACGTGTAACGGGCGAGCTTGGAATTGTCTTCGTTGTTGGCCAGAATCCCCAACATGGTCGAGTCGGCCGTTTTGCTCACGGCCTTGCCCTGCGCCAACAGCACGAACAGCTGCGCCATCTCATTCGGTGTGGTCACCCCGAGGCCGTACTTGGCCGAGCTGTCGGGCGCGACGCTGGCGATGCGGGTCATCGACCCACTGTGCACCTTCGTGTGCGCGAGACCCAGCGCTTCCATCTTTTGCCAGACGCGCCGGATCTTGATGCGATCGAGCACCAGATTTGTCGCGGTGTTGTCGCTCAGCGTACTCATGAGATAGGCCACATCCCAGAGCCGCAGCGTAAGCGGGGCGCGCAGATACTGCAGCTGGCCGGCGCCGCCGACTTTATCGATGTCGGTGAGCACGATCGGATCATCGAGGGTGAGCTGCTTCTGCTCGGCCAGGTCGAACAGCGTGACGAGAATCGGCACCTTGATCAGCGAGGCGGTGGAGAAGGTCTCGTTACCCCGTTGTTCGAGATGTTCACCGGTGTCGAGGTTGGTGATGCTGTAGCCGACCACCCCATGGTGCGCCG
>CAMBRJ010000107.1 GCA_945870175.1 Gemmatimonas phototrophica | reverse complement strand
GCTACCTAAGGCGTTGGCTGTTCGGATCTTACCGTTTCGCCGCGCTCCGACCCACCGTCAGGTAATACACCGGCACCCCCAGCAGAATCACGCCGAACACCCCGAGCGTGGGCACCCGTTGGGCGTCGTCCATCAGCGCATTCACTAAGAGGAACAGCGTGGCGAGACAGAACAGCGCTGGGACCAGGGGATACCAGGGCGTGCGCACCGGTGGGTTCCAATCCGGGCGACGACGCAGCTTGAAGATCGCGCCGATGCTGAGGATGTAGAACACCAGCGACGCCGTCACGAAGATGTCGGCCAGCTGCTCGAAGGTGCGCACGAGCACGAAGGCGATCGCGATCGTGGCGGTGAGCAGGATCGCCACGTACGGCGTCTTAAAGGTCGGGTGCACCGCCGCGACCTTTTTGAAGAACAGCCCGTCGTCGGCCATCGCGAAGAAGATGCGCGGGCCGGTCAGCAGCGAGCCGTTCACCGAGCCGAACGTCGACAGCAGCACCGTGATCGCGACCAGGGTGACACCGATCGGGCCGATCAGCTTCTCGGCCACGTCGGCCGCCACCAGTCGCGCGCCGCGGATCTCGTCGACGGACAGCACCGACAGATAGGCGATGTTGGCCAGCATATAGATGAAAATGATGCTGAGCGTGCCAAGGACGATGGCCTTGGGGAGCGTCTTCTCGGGGTCCTTCACTTCACCGGCGACCTTGCTGAGGTCGCCCCACCCGTCGAAGGCCCAGAGAACCGAGACCAGGGCCAGACCGAACGCGGAGACCGAGAAGCTTCCTGGGGGCATGGCCGGGGTGAAGTGCCCACCGGTTTGGGGCAGCCCCAGAATGAGCGCCAGCAGAATGATGAGCATCAGTCCGCCGTACTTGGCGACCGTGGTGAAGTTCTGCACCAGGGCCCCCCATTTGAGCCCGACCACATTGATGACGGCCATCAGCGCGACCGTGGCCGCCGCGATCCAATGCGCGTAGGTGTCGAAGGGCGCCAGCGACGGATTGTACCCTAGCCCCCGCAACAGATACTCGGCGAAGGTGGTCGAGATGCCACCGAGGGCGGCGGCCCGAATGAGCGTGAGCTCGGACCAACCATACAAGAATGCGGGCAAGCGCCCCCAGGCTTCGCGGATGTACACGAAGTAGCCGCCGGTGCGCGGCATGGCGCCGGCCAGTTCGGCCAGGGTCAGGGCACCGCAGAGCGCGAAGATGCCGCCTGTTGCCCAGACCGCCAGGAGGGGCAATGGACCCGGGAGCTTGTCGGCGATGCCGGCCGGGGACCGGAAGATGCCCGAGCCGATCGTCGTGCCGACGAGGACGGCGATCGCGCTCCACAGGCCCAATCGACGCGGCAATTCCGTGCTGGCGCCGGCAGCTGTGCTGGTCGAGGAAACCGAAGGTGAGGTCATAACGCTATGGTAGTATCCCGCGCGCAGTACCGCACGGGGTGCCGTCGTCTACTTTTCATGGGCTATGACTTCTGTCCTCACTGTGTCCCTTCCGCCGGCCGTGGTAACCGCGCTGTTCTGGAGCGCCGTCGTCGCCTGCGTGATCGCGCAACTGTTCATTTTGCGCGCCGTGTTTCGTACGCTGCCCATCCTGCCGTCCTCCTCTCAGGTTCCGACGCCGCATCGGCTCACGGAAATCCTGTGGGTGGTGCTGCCGGTGGGTGGACTGATCGCCGTCTTCGTTGGCGCGTATCGCGCCCTGCCACTATGACCGGAGTCGCGCTGGACCCCGACCAGGCCCCCACGCCGCTGTCGCGCGATCTGATCGCGCTGACCAAGCCGCGCATCATCTCGCTGCTGCTCGTCACGACGGTGGCGCCGATGTATGCGGCGGGCTCGCCGACGTGGCTCTCCGTGCTGCTGGTCACGATCGGCGGCTATCTCATGGCCGGCGGCGCGAACGCGGTGAATATGTACCTCGACCGCGACATCGACGACATCATGGCGCGCACGCGCCTGCGTCCGATTCCGAGCGGGCGCATGTCGCCGATTCAGGTGCTCGCCTTCGGCGTGGCCTGTGCGACGTTCGCCACGTGGATGTTGGCGCACTTCGTGAACGTGCTCACGGCGGGCCTCGCCTTGGCCGGCTTCTACTTCTATGTGTTCATCTACACGCGGTGGCTCAAGCGGTCGTCGCCGCAGAACATCGTGATCGGCGGCGCGGCTGGCGCATTTCCGCCGTTGGTGGGGTGGGCGGCCGTGACGGGCACGCTCGATGTATCGGCGCTATGCCTCTTCCTCATCGTGTTCTACTGGACACCGCCGCATTTCTGGGCGCTCGCGCTGCTCAAGCAGGTGGACTACGGACGCGCCAAAGTCCCGATGGCCCCGCTGGTATGGGGTGAACGCGAGACGATGTACCAGATGGTGTGGTACACAGTGATCCTCATCGTGCTCACGCTGCTGCCGGTGCTGTTCGGGGCATTCGGTACGCTGTATCTCCTTTCCGCCATCGTGTTGAATGCGCTGCTGATGGGCGGCGTGCTCAAGGTGCTCTTCGCCGCCCGCGCGTCGAAGCCATGGACTGGCCCGGCGTGGTGGGTCTACAAGTACTCGTTACTCTATCTGGCCCTGCTCTTCCTCGCGATGGCGGTCGATCGAGCGATCAGGCGGTGAGCCCACCCGCGTCGCCACGATCCGCGACGACGCGGACGGGATCACGCACGACCATGTCGCCGCGCCCGCTGGCGCGCCTCGCGCCACTGGTGCGGCCGTACACCTCGCGACTGGTGGTCGCGTTCCTGTTCTTAGTGGTCGCGGCCGCGGCGGGGCTGGTCTTCCCCGCCGTGCTGCGTTATCTGCTCGACGCGGCCTTCGAACTCAAAGATCGTGGGGCGCTGGACCGGATCGCGCTTGGCCTCCTCGGCGTGTTTGCGGTGCAGGGCGTGGCGAACTTTGTGCAGGTCTTTCTGCTCAGCTCCTCCACCGAGCGGATCGTCGCCACGCTGCGCGAGCAGACGTTTGCCCATCTCATCCGGTTGTCGCCGGCGTTCTTCACCGAGCGTCGTACGGGCGAGCTCACCAGCCGACTCAGCAGCGACCTCGCCCTGCTGCAGTCGCTGCTGAGCACGTGGATCTCCGAACTGTCGCGGCAAACGCTGTTTCTGATTGGCGGCATCGCGATGATGTTCGTGACGAACCCGCGTCTCACGCTCACCACGCTCGCCGTGGTGCCCGTGGTGGTCGTCGCGGCCTTCACGTTTGGCCGCGCGCTGCGCAAAGCCAGCACGAGCGTGCAGGACCGCATCGGCGAGGCGATGGGCATGGCGGATGAATCGTTCGGCTCCATTCGCACGGTGCAGAGTTTCACGCGCGAAGGGATCGAGACCCAGCGCTTCAGCGCGCTGTTGCACGACCTCGTGGGCGTGGCGGTCTCGCGCGCGCGCCTCCGCGCCCTCTTCTTTGGCGTGGTCGGCTTTGTCGCCTTTGGCTCAGTGGCGGCCGTGCTGTGGCAGGGCGGCGCGCAGGTGGTCGAGGGCAAGCTCACGGCGGGTACGTTGGTGGCGTTTCTGTTCTACGCGCTGTTCGTCGCCGCGGCGGTCGGAACTTTGGCCACGCTATTCGGCAACTTTCAGGAAGCCATCGGCGCCGCCAGCCGCGTGTTCGACCTGCTCGATGCCGAGCCCACGGTACGCGAGCCGGAGCATCCGCGTCGGTTCACCGAGCCGGTACGCGGCGCGGTGACGCTGCAGGCGGTGGCGTTCCGGTATCAGCCCGATCTGCCCGACGTGGTACAGGATATTTCTCTCGACATCGCGCCGGGTGAAGTCGTCGCGCTGGTTGGGCGCTCGGGCGCCGGCAAGACCACGATCGCGAGCCTGCTGCCGCGCTTTTGGGATGTCACCGCGGGGCGAATCTCGCTCGACGGCATCGACATCCGCGAGCTCTCGCTCGACACACTGCGCGGCGCTATCGGAATCGTGCCGCAGGAGCCCGTGCTGTTCAGCGGCAGCATCCGCGAGAACATCGCCTATGCGCGCCCCGATGCCAGCGACGCCGACGTGCTGCGCGCCGCCGAGGCCGCGCACGCGTGGGAGTTCATCGAACGCCTCCCCGAACAGTGGAGCACGCGCGTCGGCGAGCGCGGCGTGAAACTCTCCGGCGGTCAACGGCAGCGTATCGCGATCGCGCGCGTGTTTTTGAAGGACCCGGCCGTGGTGATCCTTGACGAAGCCACGTCGAGTCTCGACACCGAAAGCGAGCGGTATGTCGAGCAAGCGCTCGAGCAACTGCTGCAGGGTCGCACCACGCTGCTCATCGCGCATCGCCTCAGCACCGTGCGTCGCGCCGACCGGGTGGTGGTGCTCGACCAGGGCCGCATCGTGGAGACCGGCAGTCACGACGAACTGCTGCAGCGCGAGAATGGATTGTTTGCGCGGTTGCATCAGCTGAGCTGATCGGCTGACGGTGCGGCGGGTGAATTCGGGGTCGCTGGAACTGATCACGCAGAGTACGCAGAGGCGCAGAGAAATCGATTTCTTTTTCTCTTCTGCGCGTTGTCTCTGCTCGGCCTGTTCAGCTAACGCCATGCCCCTCTGCGGCCCCTGCGCTCTCTGCGCCTCTGCGTGAGCAGTTCGTCGAGGCCGTCGGAACGGCGCTCGGCGAATGAGAGCGCCGAGAGCGTGTGTCTCAGTACGTGAGCTCGACCCGCGTTTCCACATGGGCGTCGACCCGCACGCGCTGCTGTTTGGTGCCGAAGCGTTCGTGCCACACGACCAACGTGTAGCTCCCCGGCGGGACATTGTCGAAACGGAACGCGCCGTCGGCGGCGGTGACGGCCACGAAGGGATGCGGCGTGACCGCCAGATAGGCGCGCACCCACGGATGGAGATCGTCGCGAATCTGCACGAGCCCCGGCACCTTGGCCGCGTCGCTGGTGGGGACCACCTGCCCCGCATCGTTGAACAATACGGTGCCGCGTGACGCCGACACGCCGCCGACGTCGATGAATTGCAAGCGCGTCATCATGGCATCGCGCGACGTGAGCATGACCGTACCGCCCGCCACCACGCGCTGCACGCGCGGATCGAGGCGGCAGCCGTCGAGCAGGACACGCACGCGACGGGGCGCGTCGTCACGCGGTCCGGTGGCGACCCCCACCAGCCACACCACGCTGTTCCCCACACCACCATCGCGGCTGGGCACCAGCGACTGCGTGAACGGGCGGCACACCGATAGATCATGCGTCGGGGTGATGCTCGTATCACGCGGTGCGCCACCGCCGATCTTCCCCACGATAAAGCCGCTGCTGTCCGGCGCCGACACCGTGTACCGCAATCCATCCGCGCCACCGGCCGCCCGCGCCAGCGACAGCACCCCGCTGTCGCGCACAACGGCCGTCGCGTGATCCGCCCCGGGCGTCACCTCGACATCGGCAATGCGCCCATTTGCTTCATCGGTCGCGCGCGACTCTTCGCACCCAACCAGCGCCGCCAACAGCATCACCGCGCGACGGCCGTCCACGCGAGCCCTCAAACCACGATCAGATCGCGCTGCACCACGCCCGGCGTCACCAGCAACGAATCCTCGGCCACGTACGCGTTCACTTCCGAACGCACGCCCAGCTCGCCGGGAAGGTAGATGCCCGGTTCGATCGAGAATCCGACGCCGGGAATGAGCAGACGGTCATCTCGCGATTCCAGATTGTCGATCTGCGGTCCAGAGCCGTGCAATTCACGCGAGTCGATGCTGTGCCCCGTGCGATGCCAGAACTGCGCACCGAAACCGCGCGCCTCGATCACGGCACGCGCCGCGTCATCGGCCTCCCCGCCGCGCACCGGGATGCCAGCGCTGATCCGACTCTGCAGCAAGGTGAGCGCCGCATCACGTGCATCTCGCACCGCCTCCCACACCGTGACCACCCGCGCGCTCGGCGCACCCAGCGACGCCATCCATGTCTGATCGGCATACACGCCGCCGTTCGGTTCACGCGCCCACAGGTCAATCAGCAGCGTGTCGCCGCGCTGAATCAGCCGCGGCGAGGACGCCGACGGCATATAGTGCGGATTGGCCGCGTTCTCGCTGGCGGCGACATCGGGGCCGTGATGCGTCTCCAGTCCGGCGCGTTCAAAGGCTTCGAGGATGCGGCCCTGCAGCTCATGCTCGGCGACGGGCGTTCCCGCGGCGACCATCTCGCCGGCGTACGCCATGGCGTCCGTCGCGATGTGCATAATGCGTTCGGCCGCGCGTTCGTGCGACCGCAGCTGGTCGGGGGTCCACGTGGCGTAGATCTGCGACACGAGATCACCCGAGCACACCACCGTCGCGCCGGCCGCGCGAACCATGTCGAGCACGCCCGCGGGCACGCGATCGAGATACGGAATCGCATCGCCCGGCGAGTACTCCATCGCGACGCGCTTGCCCTGCACCAGCGACGCGACCTCCGCCTCGAGGGCGCGCCAGCCCGTATACGTGCGGAGCGGCCACGCCTTCGGCCAGCGCGCCCACGGCCCCGGCTCGATCGCGTGGGCAATACCGATGGGCAGCCCGGCACGCGGGATCAGCGCGAACACGCGACGAGAGACGAGGCCATCGAAGCCCAGCAGCCCCGACGCGATGGCGTTCGTACCACGGAAGTCGTACAACAACCATCCGTCGAGATCGGCGTCGGCAAGCAACTGCTGCAGGCGCGGCAGCATTTCTGGGTTCAGCATGGCAGTCGGGATGTCAGGACCAATGCACCAGCTACGCCCCGCCGACGATTCGGCGAGGCCTTTCATCAAATCAGCGGCGGCGCCACTCGGCGCGCCACTGACAGTGGCGATCACCGCGCGAGCGGCACATGACATGCTCGATCGCCCCATCGGCGTCGGCGAGCAACCGCAGGGCTTCCCGGAACGCCGCCTCGTAGAGACCGCACCCGGCCGCACGAGGGGCAGCATCGGCCGATACGGGCGAGGCCACGTCGAGTAGCAACGCGCTGCCCTGACGCACGAGCACGCCATCCATATAGCGCCGCGAGAGCTTGCGAAGCAGACGCAAGGCGATCGGCCGGCCGATCAGCGACGGCAGCGACCGCGCGGCACTGCGCTGCAGGCCACTGACGGTGCCGACGTACGAGCGGGCCCAACGACGTCCCGCCTCGCGGAAGGCGAGATCGGCATCGGGACGACGCCCGATCAGTCGGGCCAGCGCCAGCACTTCATCGAACGCGACGCGATGCCGGCCGCGCACCGCGTCACTGTAGCGACGGATCTGCTGGTAGACCGTGTCACTCAAGCCGAGCCGCTTATTGCGGAGCTCGTGCACGAGCTCGGTGTCGAGCTCCTCCTCCGGCGTATCGATGGCCTTGACGGCCTCGAGCAGCGCCAGCGGGAGCCGTGCGTCGAGCGGATGGCCGGCGAGCGACAGCGTCGGTTCAGCCAGGACAGTGGCGCGGGCGGGCCGGCCGTCAATAAGAGAGGACACGGGAGGATGCTAACGTGTTCCCAGTCACGTTTACAAGCGGACCGCCTCGTAACGGACGAATTTGCCGTGCGGGCCGTCGAGGCGCGGCCCATCGAGGCGCCAGCCGCCGAGACGAGCATCGTACGGTTCGCCTCGCCACCTTGCATTTTTGCGGCGGGACATGCAGCGTTTCCACATATTGGCACAGAATCTCCCTCCCGACGCGCCGGCGGCGTCCCCCGCTGTCTGCTCGCTCGTCCGCGCGCATCTCGATGCTTTCGTCGACGGCGAGCTCACGCTGCACGACGTGTGTGATCGCCCACTGGTTCCCCTGGTGCGGGCGCACCTCGCGTCGTGCGCCCCGTGCACCCGCCTCGCGCAACAGATGAGCGCCCTGCGGGCCGCCCTGCGCGCGGTCGGCGCGCGCGAGCGCGAGACGGCGCGGGCCAGTGAGGCGTTACGTCGGCGAGCCGAAACGATCCTGTCATCGCCCTGATCGACGTCGTGTCGGCCTCCGTGCCCGCGTGGTGGAGCGCATCAGGTCCCTCGGGACTGCTCGCGATCGGCCTGGCGACGGTCTTGGCGGCCGCCGCGTGGCATCAGGGCAGTCTTCGCCCCAGCGGTGCCATCGCGGCCACCGTGGTCGGATCGATCGCCCTTCGCGCCGGATGGAGTTGGGGCGGCTTTCTCATCGTGTGGTTCGCGTGGTCCGCAGCGCCTTATATTGTTGAAGTACGTGGCCCGCAATGCGGTGTCGTCCACGCTGACCGTGACCGGTTTGTACTTTGGCTG
>CAMBRJ010000106.1 GCA_945870175.1 Gemmatimonas phototrophica | reverse complement strand
GCGACTCGCGGCGAGTGGCGTGACACCGGGCGAGGTGATGATGGCGATGCGCGGCGCCAACGCGCGCCTCGCCGCCGGTGAAATCGCGGTGCGCGACAGCGTATTGCGCATCGACGTCGGCGCACCGTTGGCCACGTCGCTCGATGTCGGCAGCGTGGTCGTGTCGTCGCGCGGAGGCCGCGCGGTCTATCTGCGCAACGTCGCCGACGTGCGCGAGGATTTCGGCGAACACACGAGCTACGTGTCGCATCGGGAAGGACGTGGGGCGTCGGAAGCGGCGGTCACCATCGCCGTGGCCAAGCGGAAGGGGGCCAATGCCACCGAGGTCACGCATGCCGTGATGCAGCGCGTGGACCAGGCCAAGGGCCGCCTCATTCCCGCGAGCGTGCAGCTGTCGGTCACGCGCGATTACGGCGAGACAGCCGGCGAGAAGGCGCAGGAGCTCATCCTGCACCTCATCATCGCCACGCTCAGCGTGACCGCCCTGATCTGGTTGTTCCTGGGCTGGCGCGAAGCGCTGGTGGTGCTGGTGGCGGTGCCGGTCACCCTCGCCCTCACCCTGTTCGTGTACTACGCGCTCGGCTACACGCTCAACCGCATCACGCTGTTCGCGCTGATTTTCTCGATCGGTATTCTGGTGGACGACGCCATCGTGGTGGTGGAGAACATCTATCGTCACCTGGCGATGGGCGATCGTGACGCGGAAACGGCCGCGATCGATGCCGTCGATGAAGTCGGCAACCCGACGATCCTGGCCACGTTCACGGTGATTGCGGCCATTTTGCCGATGGCGTTCGTGAGTGGCATGATGGGCCCGTACATGCGGCCGATTCCGATCGGCGCGTCGGTGGCCCTGGTGGCCTCACTCGCGGTGGCGTTCATCGTCACCCCGTATCTCGCCTATCGGCTGCTCAAGGGCCACGTGAAGGCGGCGCATGTCGCCGCCGGTCACGCGAGTCCGGAGCATCCGCCCGAGGAAGGCGGCCGGGTGGACCGGATTTATCGCATGATCATGGTGCCGCTCATGGAGCAGCAGGGGCGCCGTCGTGCCTTCTACGCGGGCATCATCGCGCTGCTGCTCGTGAGCGTGAGCCTGGTGGGCTTCAAGGCCGTGCAGGTGAAGATGCTGCCGTTCGACAACACGAGTGAATTCCAGGTCGTGCTCGACTTGCCTGAAGGCACCACACTCGAAACGTCCAACGAAGCGGCATCACGCATCGCGGCGTATCTGAGTACCGTCCCCGAAGTGGTGAGCACGCAGGTGTATGCCGGCACGTCGGCGCCGTTCAACTTCAACGGACTGGTGCGCCACTACTTCATGCGCAGCGGCGCCAATGTGGCCGATGTGCAGGTGAACCTGCTGCCGAAGGGCGAGCGCGATCGGCAGAGTCATGCCATCGCCGTGGCCGTACGGCCTGGCGTCGATAGCATTGCCCGGCTGTATCAGGCATCGGCCAAGGTGGCCGAGATTCCGCCGGGACCGCCGGTGCTCTCCACGCTGGTGGCGGAAGTGTACGCCGGTGACGACGCCACGCGACTGGCCGCGGCACGCGCGGTAAAGGACGTGTTCGAGAAAACACCTGGTGTGGTGGACGTGGACTGGACCGTCGAGGCGCCGCAGGCCAACCGCACGTTCCGCGTGGACCGCGTGCGGGCCGCCGAGTCGGGCGCGAGCGTGGAACAGATCACGCAGACGTTGTACCTCGCACTCTCCGGCGCTCCGGCCGGCGTGGCCAGTTCGCCGACGGCGCGCGAAGGCATCGCCATTGTGCCGCGGTTGCCGCTCGAGCAGCGCAGCAGCGTAGAAGCGCTCCTGTCGCTGCCCATCGCCACGATGCAGGGCCCGCAGCCGCTGGCCCGGTTCGTCACGGTCGTGAACGGCACGCGGGAAGGGTCGCGCATCCGGAAGGACTTGCGGCCGGCGATCTACGTCACGGGTGACGTGGCGCGTGAGATCGAGAGTCCGGTCTACGCGATTCTCGACATGAACAGCCAGCTCGATGCGATCCGCGTGAATGGCGCCGCGATTACGCGCTACAACGCGGTGCCGCCCGAGACCGTGAGTGAGACGGCGATCAAGTGGGATGGCGAGTGGCAGGTCACGATCGAAGTGTTCCGCGATCTCGGTCTCGCCTTTGCGATCGTGTTGCTGCTGATCTACGTGCTGGTGGTGGGCTGGTTCCAGAGCTTCACGATTCCGCTGGTGATCATGGCGCCGATTCCGCTCACGCTCATCGGCATCCTGCCGGGGCATGCGATCAGCGGCGCGTTCTTCACCGCGACCAGCATGATCGGCATGATCGCGCTGGCCGGCATCATCGTGCGCAACTCGATCCTGCTGGTGGACTTCATCCAGCTCGAAGAAGCCCGCGGACGGTCACTGACCGACGCGGTGCTCGAAGCCGGCGCGGTGCGGTTCCGTCCGATCGCGCTGACGGCCGCCGCGGTGGTAGTGGGCGGTTTAGTAATGGTGCTCGACCCGATCTTCCAGGGGTTGGCGGTCGCGCTCATGAGCGGGGCGATCGTGGCCACGCTGCTCACGATGGTGGTGGTTCCTCTTCTCTACTGGCAACTCAACCGGAGCAATACTCATGTGTAACGACTCGATCATTCGTCGCATCGCCGGCGTTTTCGTAATGCTGTCCGTCGCGCTCGGCTACTTCGTACACCCAGGCTTCCTGTTCTTCACGGCCTTCGTGGGGTTCAACCTGTTCCAGTCGAGCATCACGAACTTCTGCCCCCTTGAACTCATGCTGGGTAAGGCGGGTATGTTCGGATGCACGCCCAAGCGCAGTTCCTGAACCGCAGCTCCTGAACCGTTCCTGACCCTCACGGGATCGCAGTCATGACGACAACCAACGTGCGCAAGGCGGTGCTTCCCTGCACCGCCTGCGGCAAACTCAATCGGGTGGATCTCTCACGCGCCGAGGCTCAGCCGAAGTGCGGGACCTGCCGGGTGCCACTGGTGCTTGACGCACCGGTGGTGCTCACCGACGCCAACTTCGACACCGTAGTCGGCAACAGCGCCGTACCGGTGATGGTCGACTTCTACGCCGACTGGTGTGGGCCCTGCAAGATGATGGCGCCGGTGTTCGCGCAGTTCGCGAAGCTGCAGCGCGGGCAGGCGCTCGTGGCGAAGGTTGACACCGATCGCAATCCCGGTGTCGCATCGCGATTCGCGATCCGGAGCATTCCCACGATCGCGCTCCTGAAGGACGGCAAGGAAGTGGCGCGTCAGGTCGGCGCCGTGCCGATGGGCCAGTTGGAACAGATGGTGATCAGCGCCCGCTGATCACTTTCTTTCGTTCGGCCAGCTCGTTTTCCAATCGTCCGCACACCAATTCGCACAGCTTGAGCACATCGGCATCCGCCAGTTCGTAGCGTACGTACACGCCGTCGCGCTCGCGGCTCACCAATCCGTGATTGAACAAAATAGCCAGATGCCGCGAGACATTGGCCTGACCCATGCCAGTGGCTTCCACCAGCTCGTTGACCGTACACGAGCCGCCCCGCAGCTCCTGCAAAAGACTGAGCCGCGCCCGGTCACTCAGCGCTTTGAATCGGTCGGCCACTAGGTCGAGCAACTCCGGACGCATCATCTTCTGAGCCATCAGTCCCTCGCTCGATAAATTCACGTATGCACACGTATGAATATATCAGCGAGACCAGGAGGACGGCAACCTGCGCCGTCTTCATTTTTTGCGCCTTCGGAAAACTCAGGCCAGCGTCGCCGCGAGGCTGATGTCGGCCTTCAGCAGGCGTGACAGCGGGCAGCCCGCCTTGGCGTTCCCGGCCAGCGTCTGGAACTGCTCATCGCTGATGCCGGGAATCGTGGCCGACAGCTGCAGCACGATCTTGGTGATCGTCTGGGCGCCGTCCACCGGCTCCATGGTCAGCACCGCGGTCGTGTTGATCGCGTCGGCGGTGAAGCCGGCATTAGCCAACTGGAACGACAGCGCCATCGAGAAACAGCCCGCGTGCGCCGCGGCGATGAGTTCCTCGGGGTTCGTGCCGTTGCGCCCGTCTTCGTCCACGAACCGGAGCTTGAACGAATACGGCTGCGCGTTCAGGACGCCGCTCGGCGTCGTGAGCGTGCCGCTGCCTTCCTTGCCCGTGCCCTTCCACTCTGCCTGTGCTGTGCGCTGCATCGACCAACCCTCGCGTACGAGATCATATCGGACGGGCACCGGACGGCACCCTCCCCTGCTCCGTAGCAAATATGGGGCCTTGCCGTGCGGCGCGCCGGGCCCTCTTTTGCAGAACGTCTTCCCTCTGCCCCGGCTCCCGATGTCTGCACCACGTGCCTTGTCCCGCCACGCCCTCGCGGCGCTGCTCTCCCTTGCGGCCACCTCCGTCTCGGCCCAAACGACCGAATCCGTCGTGCTGCGTGCCGCGCGCGTCATCGACGGGACGGGTCGTACCCTGCGGAATCAGGATGTCACGGTCATGGGTGGTCGGATCACCGCCATGCGCGTGTCGACCGGCCCCCTGCCGGCGGGGGGTATCGATCTGGGTGCGCGCACGCTCCTGCCCGGGCTGATCGATACGCATGTCCATTTGGGCTGGTACATCACCGACAAGCAGCGGATGCACGAGGATCGCGATGGTGACACCCCCGAGGTGAGCACCCTGCAGCGCGCCGGCAATGCCTGGGCGACACTCCGCGCCGGCTTCACAACGGTGCAGAGCATCGGCGAAGCCGATAACGCCGTGCTGCGCGATGCCATCAATGCGGGCCGCATCCCGGGCCCGCGAGTACTCACGTCCCTGGGTTCACTCAGCGAGCGCACCGGTGGTGGATCACCCGATTCGCTGCGCGCGTCGGTGCGTCGATTCAAGGCACGCGGCGCCGATGTCATCAAAATCTTCGCCTCCAAATCCATTCGTGACGGCGGCGAGGCCACGATGACACCGGAGCAACTCGACGCCGCCTGCGGCGAGTCCACCGCACAGGGACTGCGGTCGGTGGTGCACGCGCATTCGGCCGAGGCGGTGCAGCGGGCCGCGCGCGCCGGCTGCACACAGGTGGAGCATGGCGTGTTCGCCGACGACGCCACGCGCGCGTTGCTCGTGCAGCGCGGCACGTTCTTCGATCCGCAGTGCGGCCTCGTGTTTCACAACTATCTCGACAACAAGCCGTGGTTCGAGGGCATCGGCAACTACAACGCGGCCGGCTTCGCGTCGATGGAACAGGCGATCCCGCTGGCCGAGAAGGGCATCGGGCTCGCCGCGAAGCTCCCCACGCTGAAGCTGGTGTTCGGTACCGACGCCGTGGCCGGTGCGCATGGACGCAACGCCGAAGAGCTGGTGTGTCGTGTGCGTCGCGGTGGCCAGCCGGCGATGGATGCCATCATCAGCGCCACCAGCCGTGCGGCGGAGTCGCTCGGCCTCGAGAAGGAGATCGGCCGCATCGCGGTGGGCTACGCCGCCGATGTCATCGCCACCGATGGTGATCCCGTGGCGCAGATTGAAGCGTCGCAACACGTGTCGTTCGTAATGAAGGGCGGCCGCGTGTATCGAAACGATGGCGCACAACAGACCGGAGCACGGAAATGACAACGAGACGCGGCTTTCTCAAAACGGCTGGCGCCCTCACGGCCGGTGTGGCCACGGTTGGCACCGTGGGTACCGCCTGTGACGTGAAGGATCCCTCAGCCGGCAACGCGACCGGACAGGACAACGGCGCCGAGCGCGTGCGTGGCTTCGATCGCGTACTGCTCGATGCCGTGGCGACGGCTGTGTTGCCGGCCTCACTCGGTGCGCCGGGCATCCGCACGGCCACCAATGCCTTTGTGGCGTGGGCCGACGGCTACGAGCCGGTGGCTGAAGAGATGCACGGGTATGGCTATGCTGACATTCGCTATCTGCCGGCCGATCCATCACCGGCATGGCGCGCGCAGCTCACGGCGCTGGATCTGCTGGCCCACAAGCATGGTACCGATGGCTTCTCCACCCTGCCGATGGCGCAGCGTCAGGAGCTGCTCGGGGCGGTGCTGCGTGACCAGCGCGGCGACCGTATTCCGGCGCCGCTCGATGCCAATCATGTGGCGATCGCGTTGCTGGCGCATTGGTCGTCTGGTCCCGATGCATGGGATGCCGCGCTCGGCGCGCGCGTATCCCCCGGTGTGTGCCGCACGCTCGGCGACGCCACGCGCAAGCCGTTGCCCGTTACCATGGTCACCACCCCCGCTGCGACGGAGCCGCGCGCATGATCACGCATAGTGCCGACATCGTCATCGTAGGCAGCGGCATCACCGCCGCGCTGATGGCCGCCTCGCTGGCCGAAAAGACGACCAAGTCGATTCTGGTCGTCGAGGCGGGAAAGCCGACCACGCCGTTCGCCGAGCGCGTGAGGGCGCGTGAGCGTTGGCGCGCGTACGGCGAAAGCCCGTGGAAGCAGGATCACCTCGACGATCAGAACGCCACCGGCACCACGTGGGGGTTCTCGCCGAGCATGAACGTCGGTGGCCTGGCGATGCATTGGGGTGGCGTGTCGCCGCGCTATTCACCGGAGGACTTCCGCCTGCGTTCGATGTACGGCGTGGGCAGCGACTGGCCGTTCAGCTACGACGATCTCGATCCGTTCTATCAGGAAGCAGAAGAGCGCATGGGCGTGGCCGGCGAGCAGGGCCCGGTGGCGCTCGATCCGCGCGGCAAGCCGTATCCGTTGCCGCCGCTGCCGATCAACTACAACCTCGCGCAGCTGCAGCAATGGGCCACCAAGGCCGGCATTGCCACGTGGAGCACCCCAAGCGCGAAGAACTCGGTGGCGCAAGACGGACGCGCGCAGTGTCAGCGCTGCGACACCTGCTATCCTATCTGCCCTACCGGCGCCAAGTACTCGCCCGATTTTACGTGGGACGCGCTGATTGCGCGCAAGCGCATCACGCTGGTGACGGAAACGCTGGTGCGGAAGCTGGAGGCCGACCCGAAGACGGGGCGCATCACGCGCGCCACCGGCAACCGGACCACCGCGTCGGGCGAAGAGGTCACCATTGAAGGTGGCACCTTCGTGCTGGCGGCCGGCTTCGTGTGGTCGCCGCATCTGCTGCTGCTGTCCAAGAGCAGCGCGTTTCCCGACGGCATCGCCAACCGCAGCGGATTGGTGGGCAAGTATCTCGCGGGTCATCGCAACGTGAACGCGTATCTACGTTTGCCCATGGAGCTGTTCCCCGGCATCAACGTGCAGCATTCGTTGGTGTCCAAGCAGTTCATGCGCGTGCCGCGCTCCTCGCGCTATCTGCGCCACGACCTGCGCATCTGGGAGTCGAGCGTGGGGCGCGAGCCGCGCCTGCGCGGTGATGACGGCCAGGTGCAGTTCGGAGATGCGCTCATGAAGGACTGGCAGCAGCGCGCGAAAGGCGCAACGGCGCGCGTGCGTGGCTATTACGACGTGCTCCCCGACAAGGACAGCGCGCTGTCGCTCGACGCGAAGAAGACCAACCGCTTCGGCGATCCGATGCCCAACGTGTCGTTCAAGGACGCGCCGGAGAGCGCCGCGCTGAAGGACTGGCAGGAAGAGCAGCTGCGTGAGCTGTTCCGCACGATGGCGAAAGCCGGTGGTGGCGAAATCCTGCGCATGGAGAACAGCGCCAACGATCTCGGCCAGGAACATCCGGTCGGCGGCTGCCGGATGGGCACCGATCCCACGCAGAGTGTGGTCGACGCGCACGGACGCGCGCACGATCACGAGAATCTCTGGGTGGCCGGTGCACCCGCACAGCCCACGGCGTCATGCTGCAACGGCACGCTCACCTTCGTGGCGGTGGGGCTGCGCACGGCGGCAGCGATCGCCGGCGCCGCCGCGGTTTGATCGAGCGTGAATCATCAAAACGGCAACAGCTGGAACACGGATGGTGGAGGATTGCACGGATCACACGGATAAGCAAAAACGATCGAGGCGCCAAGCTGTAGATGACTCGCCGGACGGCTTATCTGTGTAATCGGTGTCATCGCTTTTTGAATCCGTGTTCCCGCTGTTGCCGTTGCTGTCTTGGGACGAGGGGCGGAGATGGAGATCTCCGGCAGATCGCCTCAGATTCGGGCTTTCCCTGACACGGGCCTGTGAGGCACCTTTCAGGGGTACGTACCCTCCACCCATCCTGCCGATGCGCCGTTCTCTCCTTCGTGCCGTCCTTGTCGGTCCGCTCGTGGCCGCCCCCCTGTTCGCCCAGTCGCGCGCCGTCACGGCCGCCGACTATGCGCGGGCCGAGCGTTTCCTCGCCTTCAACA
>CAMBRJ010000105.1 GCA_945870175.1 Gemmatimonas phototrophica | reverse complement strand
GTGGGTAACCAGCGGCGCGTCCGCAGTCTGCTGATCAGCATCGGGATTCACCTGCTGATCATCATCCTGCTCATCGTGCCGTTCACGTCGCCGGAGCTGATCCGCGAGGTCCTGGGGGCGGGCGGATTGGGCCCGGCGGGTGGTGGTGGCGGCGGAAACCGCGGCACCGGCGGAATCGCCAAGTACGAACGACTCCAGTTCGTACGCGTCGCGCCTGCGCCCACGCCGCCGCCATCGCTGGTCAAGCCTCCCACCCTCAAGCCGATTGTGCCGCCCCCGCCGCCCACGCCGCCGGTGGTCAACCCGCCGCCGCAGCCGGCCGCCCCCACGCCGCCGTCGACCGCCGACGCCACCGACGCCAAGTCGGTGGTAACGGGCACCGGCGGCGGCGCTGGCACAGACGGAAGCGCTGGGGCGGGTTCAGGCAGCGGTGGCGGGGTTGGATCCGGTGTAGGCACCGGCAAGGGCACCAGTGTGGGCCCCGGCACCGGTGGCGGGCCCGGCACCGTCTATCCGCCCGCTCCTACCGAACTCTTCCTGCCTCCGCTGCCCGTTCCCAGTAAAGCCAAGGGCACCGTCGTGGTCGTCTTCGAAGTCGACTCCACGGGCAAGGTGATGGACTTGCAGTTCACGCCGACCCGAGACGGCGCGTACAACCGAAAGCTGCGCGAGGCGCTCGTCGCCATCCGCTTTCGCCCCGCGGTCAACGCGCAGGGCGTCCCGGTCCGCGGCAAAGCCGAAATCACGTACTCGCTGTAGGCTCGCCGTACGCGTGACCCGACAGTAGCTTGCGCGCACGATGTACCGGCGCGCCCGCCTCCGCTCTCCCCACCTGGCGCGCTCCTCCCCCCCGATCCGAGGGCCCATGGGGCTGTTTGATCGCAAGCCGATCGCCGCCGCTGATGAAAGCGGCACTGGAATGCGCCGGACGCTCGGCGCTGGCGACCTTATCATGTTGGCCATCGGTGCCGTCATCGGTGCTGGCATTTTCTCGTCGCTCGGAACGGCCGCCGCGGGCGAAACGCTCGCCGACGGCACGGTCATCCGCTACGGCGCCGGACCCGCGCTCGTCCTCTCGTTCGTACTGCTCGGCGCCGTGTGTGGTCTCGCCGCGCTCTGCTACGCCGAATTGGCGGCCATGATTCCGCAGGCGGGCAGCGCGTACGCGTACTCGTACGCCACCCTCGGCGAAATTGTGGCGTGGATCGTCGGCTGGGCACTCATCCTCGAATACGCCGTCGGGAATGTCGCCGTCGCCATCGGATGGTCCGGGTACTTCACGTCGCTCCTGTCGGGATTCGGTATCGATCTTCCGGGATGGCTCACGCACGGCTACTGGAACGTGAAGGCCAGCGCCGACCCCGCCATTCATGGACTGATGGAGTCGGCCCCGCACATCGCCGGTATCCCCGTGCTGGTGAACCTGCCGGCCTTCGGCATCGTGGTCGCGATCACCCTGTTGCTGCTCAAGGGTGTGAAGGAGAGCACTCGCGCGAACAACGTCATGGTGGTGATCAAGCTGCTCGTGCTGGCGCTGTTTGTGATCGTTGGTGGGATGCACATCGATCCCGCGAATTACAAGCCGTTCGCCCCGAACGGATTCCGCGGCATTCATCAGGGCGCCGCCATTGTCTTCTTCGCCTACATCGGCTTCGATGCGATTTCCACGGCCGCCGAAGAAACCAAGAATCCACAGCGCAATCTGCCCATCGGCATTCTCGGCGGATTGGCCATCTGCACGCTGATCTACGTGATCGTCGGGTTCGTGGCGACAGGGCTGGTGCCGTATGAACAGCTGCGCAGCAGCGACCCGTTGGCTAGGGCGCTCTCGATTGCCGGGCTCTCCACCGCCAGCTGGATCGTCGCGGCCGGTGCCGTGGTCTCGATGACCGCGGTGTTGCTGGTGTTCCAGTACGGACAGCCACGCATCTTCTACGCCATGGCGCGCGACGGCCTGCTGCCCAAGTTCGCGGCCAAGCTGCATCCGAAAACGCGCACGCCCCACGTCACGACGATCATCACCGGTGTCGCCGTGGCGCTCGGCTCGCTGCTCGCGGACGATGCCGCCACCTACGACCTGACCAACATCGGCACGCTGGCCGCGTTCTCCGTGGTGTGCATTGGCGTGTTGGTGCTCCGTATACGCGAGCCCGATCGTCATCGTCCGTTTCGCGTGCCCTTTGTGTGGCTCGTGACGATCGGCGGCGCGGCCGCCTGCGTGTTTATCATGCGGGGGCTTCCATCGAGCGCTTGGAAAGCCTTCGCCGCATGGATGGTGATCGGGCTCACGGTCTATTTTGTGTATGGGTACAAAAACTCGGTGCTGCGTCGCGGAAACGCACCGGTCGCTCCCGAATAAGTCACCAGTCGTTCCACGTCTCCTCAAACCCGTATCATGGCTCATCAGTCATCCAGCGCGTCGTCGGCCGCACCGAGCAAGGGATTCCTAGGGATCGGATTCTCATCGTGGATCGTCATTTCGATGGTCATCGGTATCCTGATCGGCTGGCTCGCGCCAGATTTCGCGCCGAACCTTAAGCCGTTCGCGAACATCTTCCTGCGCATGATCAAGTCGTTGATCGTGCCGCTGCTGTTCAGCACCCTGGTCGTGGGCATCGCTGGCCACGGCGACGACATGAAGAAGGTCGGCAAGCTCGCGCTGCGCTCCATCATCTACTTCGAAGTAGTGACCACCGCCGCGCTCGCGATCGGGTTGATCGCCGTCAACTTCGTGAAGCCGGGCCTCGGCCTCTCGATCGCGCCGGCCGCCGGTAGCACCGAAGAGTTCCAGGCGTTGGCTGCGAAAACGCCCACCTTCGCCTCCGTCCTCGAGCACACGGTACCACAGAGCTTCTTCGAGGCCGCTGCACAGAACGAAGTGCTGCAGATCGTCTTCTTCGCGATCCTCTTCGCCGTCGCCTTGTCGCGCGTGGAGGGCCAGTCCAAGACGATCGTGCTCGGCGGCCTGCAGGCGATCAGCGAAGTGATGTTCAAGTTTGTTGGTATCGTCATGGCCTACGCGCCGATCGGTATCGGCGCCGCCATCGGTGTCACGGTCGGCAAGAGCGGACTCGGGGTACTGCTCAGCCTCGGCAAACTGGTCGGGACACTGTACGTCTCATTGATCGTCTTTGTCCTGCTCGTGCTCGTGCCCGTGGCGCTCATTGCGCGGATCCCGATCATGCGCTTCTGGCGAACCGTGAAGGAGCCGTGGCTTATTGCGTTCTCCACGGCCTCCAGCGAGGCCGCGTTCCCGCAGGCAATGCAGGCGATGGAGAAGTTCGGCGTGCCGCGTCGGATCGTGTCCTTCGTGCTGCCCACGGGGTACTCGTTCAATCTCGATGGCAGCACGCTCTATCTCGCCATTGCTTCGGTGTTTGTCGCGCAGGCGGCCGGCATCGACATGCCGATCGGCACGCAACTGCTCATGATGCTCACGCTGATGCTCACCTCGAAGGGCGTGGCGGCAGTCCCCCGCGCCTCGCTGGTCATTCTGTCGGGAGCCCTGGCGCAGTTCAATTTGCCACTCGAAGGGATCGCCCTGATTCTCGGCGTCGACGCCATTATGGACATGGCGCGCACGTCGGTCAATCTGCTCGGCAACTGTCTCGCCACCGCCGTGATGGCGCGTTGGGAAGGGGAGCTCAACATCCCTGCTGAAGACGTCGCCGCGGCGGCCTAGCGACGCTCTCCAGCCTCGCGAGCACCACGAAAAGCACAAAGAGGCGCCGCTCACAGGGAGCGGCGCCTCTTTGCATCAGCGGCGCGTGGCGGCGACCAACTCAGCACTACACCTCGACGCCCAACAGTCGGCGCGCGCGACGCACCGCTCCGCGCGCTGCGTCAACCTCCTCCGCACGGACCGTCGCACCCGGCACGGCACTTTTGAGACGCTGTTCAAGACGCTTTCGCACCAACGAGCCCTTCGACAGCAATCCACCCGCAAGCGCCACGGGGATTGCCGCGCGCTCGTCCATGAAGCAGCGGCGAGCCAGCGTGCGAATGTGCAGCGACAACTCCTCGACACAGAAGCTGATCACGGCGTTCGCCCGCAAATCGCCCGTCGCGGCCACCTTGGCCACCACCGGCGCGAGCGTGGCGTAGTGCCCCGGCGTCGCTGCGGCCGCCCACGGAATCAGATCGTCGAGCGACTCCAGTTCGAGCGCCGTCAGGATCGCCCCGGTCAGCGCCGTATCGGGCTCGCGTCCGTCGTGCGCGGCCGTGATGACACTGAGCGCCCGGCGACCGAGCCAGGCCCCGCTCCCTTCATCGCCAATGTTCGGCCCCCACCCGCCACAACGCTCGAGACGTCCATCGGGCGCGCGCGAGTAGGCGACAGAGCCGGTACCGGCAATCAGCAGCACACCGGCCGAATCGCCAAACGCGTCGTCCATGGCGATCGTGGCATCAGCCTGCACCGACACATCATCGGCCACGCGCCGTGAGGCCAGCGCCGACCACAGCGCCTGCGCCGCCCGCTCCTGACCCGCGCCGGCGACGCCCACCACACACACGGCGGGACGAACGTCGGTGCGATCGGCCAGCGCGAGCACGTCGGCGATCAACGACTTGATGACGTCCGCGGCCACGCCCTCGTGGCCCGGCATCAACGCCGTGCCAGCGCCTTCCACGCGGGCCAACGTGTTGCCCGAGGCATCAGCCAGGACAACGCGTGTTCGGCTTCCGCCGCCATCAACGCCTACCACGAGTGGTGTTGGGTCGAGAGGTCCGGCACTCATGAACGATTCCCCTGCATAGTGCGCGGCGCCGTCGGCGCCGCGTGAGTGAATGAAGACAGTGCGCCCGTGACGAACGTGATGGAGAGACCGATCAACACGTACCATGGCCAGGCAATAGACGCCACGCCATGGAGTGAAGGCTCCATTGCCGGATAGGCCGCCACGATTTGCTTCGCGAAGACAATAAATGCCATGCAGCTGATACCGACACTCATGCCAAGAATCGCATCGCGCTGAATGGCCCGAGGCCAGAAGAGGCCGAGAAAAAATCCACCCAATAAGCCTCCCTGCGTGAAGGATGCGATGGACAGGGCGATCACCACGACCGGCGTGCCTTGCTCCTTGAACAGCAAGGCGCCCGCCGTCAAAGCGATGCCCCACGCCAAGGCGAACAACTTACTCACCCGCAGTGTACGCGGATCCTCGGCCGACCGCCCAGTGAACGGAAGGTAAATGTCGTACGTAGACGACGCCGCCAAGGCGTTGATGGCGCCAGAATGCGTGCTCATCGTCGCCGCGATGATCGCCGCGACGATAAGCCCGGTCAGGCCATGCGGCATGCGCTCGATGATGAACGTCGGGAAGATCTGATCGGCCGTCGCGAAGCTCTGTCCGCCGTACACGACCCAGAGGCCGAGCCCGACCATCAGGAACAGCGCCATCTGAGCAAACACGGCGAATCCGCTGCCGATGATCGCTAGCTGCGCCTGCTTCAGCGATCGGCTTGACAGCAAGCGCTGCACGATGATCTGGTCGGTGCCGTGCGACGCCATCGCCAGGAACGCGCCGCCGATGATGCCCGCGAACATCGTGTGTGGACGGTCGAAGCCGGTGTACCAGTCGATCCCCTGCAGCTTGCCTGCCGCTCCTGCTCGCGCAAGGATCGTCGTCCATCCACCGTCGACGGCCTGTCCGATCAGCACGATCGCCGAGATCCCGCCCGTCAGGTAGATGCTCGCCTGGAGGAGTTCGGTCCACACCACCGCCTTCATGCCGCCGCGATACGTATAGACCACGGTGAGCACGCCGAGCACCACGATTGCAGCCGGCATCGTGTACTCTTTCGGCAGCACCGGGCCGATGATCAGCGCCACGGGTATTGCCGTGGCAAATACGCGCACCGCATCGGCCATCGCTCGCGTGATCATGAACACGATCGACGTGAAGCGCCGCGTTCCCAGGCCGAACCGCGTCTCCAGCAACGCGTACGCGGTGACCAGATTGCCGGCGAAGTAGCGCGGCAGGAGCGTGTACGCCACCACGATGCGCCCCACGATGTAGCCGGCCACGACTTCCAGAAAGCCCAGGTTTCCGGTGTACGCCAGTCCCGGGATACTGATGAACGTAAGAGCGGATGTCTCACTCGCCACGATCGAGAACAGCACCGCCCACCACGGAATCGCCCGATCCGCGACGAAGTAGTCACTGGTCGATCGTTGCGTCCGACCGATCCACATCCCCAAGGCGGTCGTGCCGCCGAGATACAGCAACAGCACGAACAGATCGAGAAGATTGAAGCGGCCGGTCACGAGGCCACGCCCGCATCACGCGATGACATACGCCTCCATGGCGAAATACTCCGCAAGGCCGAGTTGGTCGAGCTGGGCCGAGGTGGCCTTGTTCCGCTGCTCCACGCGCTGCCAGAACTCGCGGGCGTCCTGCCCGGGAAAGGGCGCGGAGTCCTTCTGCGACTGATGCTTGAAAATCGCCTGGATCTTGAGCGTCAGCTCTTCCTGCGACAACGGCACGAGCACGGTGGCCTCCGTGACCGCCCACTCCTGCCACGCCCCGCGGTACAGCCACACCTGCGGGGCCAGCGGCGCATTGGGGCCACCGTACACCTCCAGCAGCGCACAGTCGATCGCTTCCTTGCACATGCGGTGCGTACCATGTGGATCGGACAAGTCGCCGGCCACGAAGATGATCTCCGGCTGTAACTCGCGCAGCAGGTTTACCACGATCGCCACATCAGCCGGACCAATCGGGTCCTTGCGCACCTTGCCCGTCTGGTAGAAGGGCAGGTTGAGGAAGCGCGCATGTTCGCGCGTCAGCCCCATCACTTCGATACCGCTCACCGCCTCAGACTCGCGGATGATCCGCTTGATGTCCTGGACTTCGGCGATATCCACCTGACCGGCATGCTTCGCCTCGAGGAACTGATGCACCGTCGCGGCCAGACTGCTGACCGCGGTACCATCGCCGATCCGCTCCTCGTCGAGTCGCACCAGAAAATCCATGTAGCGGCGGACATCGTGATCGAACACCGCGATGTTGCCGCTCGTCATGTAGGCGACCGTGACGTCGTTCTCGTTCTCCACGAACTTGCGAAGAATGCCACCCATCGAGATCACGTCGTCGTCAGGGTGCGGCGAGAAGCACAGGGTCTTCATGCGCCGCGGCAACTTGCTCTTCCCGCGGATCTTCGCGCCGAGCACGTTGAACACCAAGCCGTTCACCGCCCCGGGCGAGCCGTGACGAGCCACCAGCGACGACATCGAATGCTCGTCGTAGTCGTGCTGTGTCAGCTTGAGGATCGCCTTTTGACAGCGTCCCGCCAACCACGTCACCGCGCGCACCGCGAGCGTATCGTCCCAGCGGACGTCATCGATCAGCCACGGCGTGGCCACCCGCGTAAGATCCGCCGCGGCCGCGTCGTCCACGTAGAACGTCGTGTTCGGATGACGCTGGAGGAACGTCGCGGCCACCGCACGATCGATCTCACCCTCCACCGACCGACGCACGATGCCCGACTTGTGTTCGCCGGTCGCGAGAATCGCGATCTCACGTGCCTGCAGGATCGTCGCGATGCCCATCGTGATCGCTTCACGCGGCACGTTGTCTTCGCCGAAGAAATCCGCCGCCGCGTCTCGCCGCGTGACCGAATCGAGATGGACAACGCGGGTCCGGCTATGCTCGCCAGAGCCCGGTTCGTTGAAGCCAATATGTCCCGTCTTGCCGATACCGAGCAACTGGAAATCAATCCCGCCCGCCGACACAATCGCCGCTTCGTATCGTGCGCAGGCGTCGTCGATCGCGGAGCGATCCTGCGCACCGTCGGGGATGTGTACGCGGTCCGGATTGATGTCGACGTGAGAGAACAGATTCTCCCACATGAACCGGTGATACGAGTGAATACTCTCCACCGACATCGGGTAGTACTCGTCCAGATTGAACGTGATCACGTGGCTGAAGCTCAGCCCCTCGTCGCGATGCAGGCGGATGAGCTCCCGATACACACCGATCGGCGTCGAACCCGTGGCCAGCCCCAACACGATCGTGCGGCCAGCCGCGGCGCGCTCGCGCATCAGCGTCGCAATGCGCCCGGCCACCAGCCGCGCCATCGCTTCGTGCTCATCGATGATGAGCGTGGGAATACGCTCGCGCACCGCGCCGTTGTTGTCGGGGTGCGCGAAGATGCTGCCACTGACGCGCACAGGCCCGCCGCTCGAGTCGAGCGTGCGGGCCTGCGAACCGTCAGTGGCCACCGAAGATCCGGAGGCCATGG
>CAMBRJ010000104.1 GCA_945870175.1 Gemmatimonas phototrophica | reverse complement strand
ACGGCAAAGCGACAGCTGTTCGGTCTGCAAACGAGCACGTCGTTCGGTGCCCAGTATTTCAAGCGGCAGGACTACGTGCTCGCCGCGCGCGGCGAAGGCTTCCCGGCGGGTGGACTGTCGCTGGTGGACGCCGCGGCCACGACCTTCGGCGGCGAAGACTTCTTCGAAAACGCCACCCTGGGTTTCTATGGGCAGCACCAAGTCAACATGAACGATCGGGCATACCTGACGGTGGCGCTGCGCGTGGACAACAACAGCGCCTTCGGCGAAGACTTCAGCTGGACCACCTACCCCAAGGTGGCGGGAACGTGGGTCATCAATGAGGAGCCGTGGTTCCCGTTCGATTGGGTAAACCAGCTCAAGCTCCGGGCGGCGTACGGTGAGACGGGGCAGCAACCGGCCGTGAACTCGGCGCTGCGAACCTACGCCGCAACAACCGGCGGCAACGGCGGTTCGGCGGTGACGCCGCAGTCGCTGGGCAATCCGAACCTGCGCCCGGAGAGAGGCAAGGAAACCGAGGTCGGGTTCGACGGCACCTTCCTGCAAGACCGCCTCAGCGTGGAGTTCACGGCCTATCGGCGCAACACCGAAGACGGGATCCTCTCGCAGGAAGTGGCGCCGTCGGCGGGGTTCGCCGGCAATCGGTTCATCAACATTGGCCAGATCCGCAGCCAGGGTGTGGAGTTGGCGATGCGCTACGCGGCCGTGGCGCGCGAGAACATCAATGTCGACCTCGGCTTCAACATCTCCAAGAACAACAATCAGGTGATGGACCTGGGCGACCTGCCGCTGCCGGTCGACGAGAACGGGGACAAGTACATCCAGTTCGGGGCGCAGCGGCACATCAAGGGACGCCCGGTGGCCTCCTGGTACGACTTCCGTGTCATCTCGGCCACCTTCGATCCCGTCACCAAGCGCGCCACGAATGCGCTGTGTGACAACGGCAAGGGCGGCACCACGCCGTGCCTGAACGCCGTCGGACAGGGCGTGGCGCCGCGAGTGTTCCTCGGGCGTCCCGACCCGGGACTCGAAGGGTCGTACAACGCCACGGTCACACTGCGTAAGCGGTGGAGACTGTACGGGCAGGTCGACTTCAAGGGGGGCAATGTGACCCTCAACAACAACGACCGCGCGCGGTGTCAGGTGCTCGCGCTGTGCATGGCGAACCTTGAGCCGGAGAAGAACGACCCGGCGCTGGTCGCGCAGCTGCAGTCGCCCGGTGTGCTGCGGCACTTCGCGTACCAGAACGCCAGCTTCACCAGGCTGCGAGAGCTGTCCGTGGCCTATTTGATGAGCCCCCGAATGGCCAGCCTGGTCGGTGCGCGCAACGGGTCACTCACGCTGTCGGGGCGCAACGTGGCGCTGTGGACCAATTACCCGGGAACTGATCCGGAGAATTTCTTCACGCTGCAGCAATTCGTGCGACTGGAGCAAGCGCAGGTTCCGCCACTGGCGCAACTGCTCTTCTCCGTGTCGCTGACCTACTGATCATCCATCCAACGCAAGATGACTTTCATGAGACATCTAATACATGGTTTCCGGGCACGTGTTGCCCGCGCGACCGTAGTGGCGCTGGCAGCGGGGGGCGTGGCCGCATGCGGCACGCTCCTCGAGGTCGAGGCGCCGAGTCGCATCCTCGAACAGACACTGCTGCAGCCGTCGAACGCCAACGTGCTGGTGGCCGGAGCGGTTGCCGACTTCGAGTGCGCACTGGGCAACTTCATTTTGACCGGCGGTACGCTGTCGGATGAATTCTCCGACTCGCAAGCGAACGCCGCCACGTGGGATATCGACCGGCGCACCAGCTTCCCGGCGACAGCGCTGTACGCCACGGGCGGGTGCGGAGGATTCGGTGTGTACACGCCCCTCTCGATCGCGCGCTTTCAGGCGGATCAGGCCCTGCGGCTGCTGGCAAAGTGGACCGACGCCGAGGTGCCCG
Organism: Gemmatimonas phototrophica; assembly: GCA_945870175.1. GTDB lineage: Bacteria > Gemmatimonadota > Gemmatimonadetes > Gemmatimonadales > Gemmatimonadaceae > Gemmatimonas > Gemmatimonas phototrophica_A. The sequence continues at coordinate 6,351 of CAMBRJ010000104.1, read as the reverse complement.
GGCGCGCCACGCTGCAGGCGCAGGCCGCCGCGTATGCCGGCTACAGCTACGTGCTGATGGGCGAGATGTTCTGCTCGTGCGCCTTCGATCTTGGGGCGGAGCTTCAGCCGGCGGCGGTGTTCGCGCTTGCCGAAGAGCGATTCACGCGCGTCATCAGCGCCACGGGGGCACCGGCCGATTTGCGCAATCTGGCACTGGTGGGGCGCGCGCGCGCGCGGCTCAATCAGGGCAAGCGAATGGAGGCCGCCGCTGACGCGGCGCTGGTACCGGCGGGCTTCGTCTTTACCGCCAAGACCACGGCCGCGGCGGGGCGCGCAGAAAACCGCGTCTTCCGCTCGAACAACACCAACGGCGCGGTCACGGTGGACACCCAGTTCCGCGCACAGCGGATAGCCGAAGTGGCGGACCCGCGCGTGAACACGACCGACGCCGGGCGCGGGGGATCGCTGCCCTCGGTACGGCTGTGGGTGCAGAACAAGTACAAGTCGCTCACGGATCCGTACCCGATGGCGACGTGGCGCGAGGCCGTATTGATCCGCGCGGAAGTGGCGGGCGGCGAAACGGCGGTGCAGCTGATCAACCAGCTGCGCACGGCGGCGAACCTGCCGGCGTTCAGCAGCACGGTGGCCTCGGAGATCGCGGCGCAGGTGCGTGAGGAACGCCGCCGCGAGCTCTTTGTGGAAGGGCACCGCTTGTTCGACACGATCCGGTTCAACATCCCGCTGATCCCGGCGGCCGGATCAACGTTCCCGAATGGCGGCGGCACCTACGGCTCCAACAAGTGCCTCCCGCTTCCAGACGTAGAGCGGCTCAACAACCCGACCACAAACCGCTAAACGACACGGCGCTCAACGACGTCCCCGCTACCGCACGGTTTTTCGCGGGATGCGGGCGGCGGCGTTGGCGGCGTGGTAGGCGAAGGACGCCATGATCACCGCGTTCTTCATGAGATCCGACGGTTGGATCGCCTCGAGGAAGTCGAGGTTGGTGTGACCGCCGGTGCCGGGAATGTTGTCTTGCAGGAATTGGAAGCCGGGCAGCCCGACCTCGTCAAACGCGACATGGTCGGTGCTGCCAAGGCTTTGGTTCGACACGACGGTCATGCCGAGGTCGCGGAACGGTGCCATCCACGTGGTGAACTGGGCGCGGGCGTATTCATTGCCCTGCAGCATGATGCCGCGGTATTGCCCCGCGCCGTAGTCCTGATTGAAATACGCCGAGAGCTTTTCGTACGCCGGCTTGGCACCGACGGAGGGATCGCGCGGATTGCCGAAATGCTGCTTCACGTACGCTCGCGATCCGAACAATCCCTGTTCTTCGCCGGCCCAGAGCGCCACGCGAATGGTGCGTCGCGGCTTCGCGCCCACCGCCTTCAGGATGCGCATCGCTTCGAGTGACACGGCCACGCCCGACGTGTTGTCGCTGGCGTTCGGGCTGGCGTGCCAGGTGTCGAGGTGCGCGCCGATCATCACGACTTCGTCCTTGAGGTCGCTGCCAGAGATCTCGCCGACAAGGTTCATGGCCTGCTGCACCGTGTCACCAACGCGATTGCGCACCTCGACTTCGATCCGCACCGGGATGCCGCGGGTGAGAATGCGATACATGCGGTTGTAGTGCTCCGGCGTAATCGCCACGATGGCCGGAGACGCGAGCATACCGGCCCGCGACCAACCATCGGCGCGTGATCCCGGGCGCGAGAAGCCGCGCACCGCACCGAGCCAGCCGCTTTCGCACTGCAGCACGGCGGTGACGCCCTCGGCCGCGTAGAACGCAATCTTCTCTTCGGCCGTGAGCAGGTCGGGATGGCGGGCGACGCGCGGCGGTGTCACGCGCGGCGGCGCGATCACCGTGCGTTCGCGCGCGTCGAGATCCTGCGGCGTGAGGCGCGGTACGCCGTTCGTGAGTGAGGTCAGATCGACCACGGCCGGCGGCGTCACGAGCACGGCCTTGCCCTTGAGTGTGCCGCGATACTTCTCGAGGTCAGCCTTCACCAGCAAATCGACGATCACCGCCGGCGCCACTTGCCGGCCCTGCGTGCTGCCCGTGTGCGCCACCGGATAGCCGACCATCGGCTGGTAGTCGGGTTCGAGCAGGTGCACCGACACGTACTCGTTGTCCCACGTCACGCCGAAATCCATGAAGGGCTCGGCGGCCACGTTCACGAGGCCCATCGCCTTCATCTGCCCCTGCACCCACGTCTGCGCGCGCGTCATGTCTTGCGACAGCGTCAGTCGCGCGCCGAGCACGTCGGCGATGTACCCCTCGTACTCCATGACCTGCGATCGTTGCAGTCCCTCTTCGCGGATGCGGGCCACCATGACCGCATCGACTGGATCGCTGTCGCCGCGCATGGCGGCGGTGAGCAGGAACAGCACAACGGTGGCGAGCGGCCGGAGTCTGGCGGTCATAGTGCGAGGGGCGAGGGGAATCCCCCGTGCGTCGGGGGCGTCGGGAAAGGAAGAGGCTCTTTTTACGTTTGTCGAGAGTGATGCAGACACAGATGCGCCGACAGTTCGGGCGTTCGACCCCCGGCCGTGCGGATCGCGAAGCGAACCTGTCCAGCCGCGGCACGGCTTCGCTACATTGGCGCATGACGCCCACCTCCTTGGTCTCCGTCGACGCCATGCGCGACGCCCAGTCGGCCATTGCTCCCCACGTGCTGCTGACTCCCGTGATGGGGTCGACCTACCTCGGCGCTCGCGCCGGCTCGCGGGTGGTGCTCAAGCTCGAACTCTTCCAGAAGACGGGGTCCTTCAAGGCACGCGGCGTGATCAACACGCTCCGTCAGCTTTCGCGCGAGGAGCGCAGCCGCGGCGTGATTTCCCTCTCATCGGGGAATCATGCGCAGGCGCTGGCGTGGGGGGCGGCGCGCTTCGGGATCGCCGCCACCATCCTGATGCCGACAACGGCGGTCCCGTCGAAGGTAACGGCGACGCGGGAGTACGGGGGCGAGGTGATCCAGACGTCGGGCGACCTGCTCGCTACCGCCCTGCAGCTGCAACACGAACGTGGGCTCACCCTCGTGCATCCGTTCGACGACGCCCGTGTCATCGCCGGCCAAGGGACGGTCGGGCTGGAAATTCTGGCGCAGGTCCCCGAGGCAAGCGTCGTGATCGTGGCGTGCGGGGGCGGCGGGTTGATCTCCGGCGTGGCGGCGGCGATCAAGCAGCTCCGCCCCGAGGTGCGGGTGATAGGCGTCGAGCCGGCGGGCGCCGACGCCATGACGCGCTCACTGGCGGCCGGCTCCCCGCAGCGACTGGCCTCGGTCAACACGATCGCCGACGGCTTGGCCGCCCCCTTTGCCGGCGCGCTCAACCTCGCCCACTGCCAGGCCTACGTGGACGACTGGTTCGTGGTCAGCGACGACGAGATCGTAACGGCCATGCGGGTGTTGATGGAGCGCTGCAAGCTCCTCCCTGAAGCCGCCGGTGCGGCGGCCGTGGTCCCGCTGCTGACGGGGCGGCTGTCGCTGCCGGCACACGCAACCGTGGTCCCGATCATCTGTGGCGGAAACGTCGATCTGGAGCGCCTGAAAGCGCTGCTCTAGCGATGACGCCTGCCCGACCGATCGCCATCGGGATTCCCTGATCGCGTCTCGCATCTCTCGCATCTCGCATCTCGCATCTCGCATCTCGCGGCGCTGCGAGCGATACTTTGCCGCGTTGCCAGACGACCGCGCCGTCCGTTGCCGCGCGGTCGATGGTTCGGTCGATGGTTCTGATGTACGCCACGATGATGGCGATCCACGCACTCCGAGAGGCGTCTCCATGAATCTACGATCGGCAATGCTCGTCCTATTCGCCGTGTCGATGCCGCTGTCGGCTACCGCGCAGCAGCCACTCAAGGTCCTGATCTCCGTCGACATGGAGGGGGTCGACGGAGTCGCCACCCGCGTGCAGTCGGCGCCAGGTGGGACTGAGTACGAGAAGTACCGGCGACTGATGACGCTGGAAGTCAACGCCGCCGTTGACGGAGCCTTTCTTGCCGGCGCGACGGAGGTGGTGGTCGCCGACTCGCACGGAAATGCACAGAACGTCGACATCGAACTGCTCGACTCGCGCGCACGGCTGATACGCGGCTGGCCGCGTGCGTACGGCATGGTGCACGGCATCGATTCCTCGTATGCCGCGGTGGCGTTTGTTGGATTTCACGCCAGCGAAGGGCAGAGCCCGGGGACCCTGGCCCACACCTTTTTCGGTACGCTCGAAGTCTCGCTCAACGGGAAAAAGGTGCCGGAAGGCGGCTTCGCGGCCGCGATCGCGGGAGAGTTCGGCGTGCCGGTCGTTTTCGTCTCCGGCGACCAGGTGATCGCCCGCGAACTGCGCGCCCTCCTGGGTCCGATCGAGGCCGCCGTGGTGAAGGACGCGATCGGCATCCACGCGACCAACATGCGACCCCTCGAGGAGGCCCGCCGGTTGATTCGCGATGGCGTCAAGCGCGGTGTCGAGCGCCGGAGCCAGATTCAGCCCTTCCGCATCAGCCGTCCCGTCCGGCTCGAGCTTCGGTGGGAGGACCCGGTGATGACCGAGATCCTCGCGCTCATGCGCGGCGTGCGGCGCATCGACGGCCAGACGGTCATCTTCGAAGGCACCGACATGCTCGACGTCGCGCGCTTCTTCGAGGTCGTGCACCACATCCGCTCGCCGCACTAAGGGCGCTGCTCGCCGCCGCGTCGCATCATCATCCCCGCCTCGCTCAGTCGCGCTGTTCCAATCGGGCGATGACCGTGGTTGCCGTCACGTCCCCCGTCACCTGTACGACGGTCGTGCACATATCAGGGATCAGATCGACCGCAATCAAGACGCCGATCCCCTCGGCGGGCAGTCCAATCGCCTCAAACAACGGCGTGAGCAGCAGGAACGCTCCACGGGGAACCCCCGGCGCGGCGAAGGAGACGAAGACCGAGGCGAGGGCCACGACGCCCAACTCACGCGCCCCCAGCTCCACACCATAGAACTTGCCGATGAATAGCGCACCGACGATCCAGGCCACCGGAGCCGCCGGCTTGAAGACGCTCACGGCCAACGGCAGGACGAACCCGCTGATCCGCGTCGGAACGGCGAGCGCGTCGGCGCTGCGCACCATGGCCGGCAAGCTCGCGATGGAGGACGAGCAACTGGCCGCGATGAGCTGCGTGGGAAGCATGGCTCGGCCAAACGCGCGGATGCCGCTGGCCGCGACGGGGTAGCACAGGGCGGTGACCACCGCGCACGTGATGGCCATGGCGACGACGTAGAAGCCCACCGCGCCGACCAGGGACCCACCACTCTGGACGGTAAGCGGCAGCGCGAGACAGAACACCGCAACCGGCGCCAGCGACACGATCCAGCCGACCAGGCGCGTCATAGCGTCGGCAAGGGAGCGGAAGAAGCCCTCAAGCGGTGCCCGAGCCTCCGCTGACCCGCGCGACACCGCCACCGCGAGGACTGCCGTGAACACAACCACGGCGACCATGTTCCCCTCTGCCGCGGCCGCCACGGGGTTGGACGGAATCATGCTCAGCACGAACGCCACGACGCCACTCGGCGTCGCGCTCGTGAGCTCGGCGGCGGCCGCCGCGGCGCCAATCGGGAGCGACGCCTGACCCACGAGCGCGTCGGGGAAGAGCCCGAAGAGCGGCACCGCGACGAGCAGTGAGGCTGCCGCCGATCCCGCCAGGAGCACCACGAACACGACTAACGACCGCACACCAACGCGGCCGAGTCCTCCAACCCCCGCCATCGACGAGATCCCGGTCACGAGCAGTGACACGACGAGTGGGATCACGGTCATCCGAATCGCGTTGATCCAGAGCGCACCAATGGGTTGGACGGCCAAGGCGGCGCGACGCGCGCCCGCGTGCCCGGTCCACGAAATGACGACGCCAAGGACGAGTGCCACCACCAGCGCCAACAGCGTCATCCCGCCGTCGCTGAATTTGCGGCTCGGAGAGACCGGCCCGGCCTCACTCATCCCGTTCACCGCGCACGTGCAAATCGAGTGATCATCGAACTCCCATGATGTGTCAGACTGTGTCCCGCTGGGTCGCGAAGACTGGCCCCAGCGCCGACAGAGCTACGACCGACGCCGCGCCGGCGCAAGTCCTGCCGTGCGGCGGCGTGGCAGGTCGTCATGATCCTCGTGACCCCCGACGGGCGTATGCTGGCCTTCTTCGCCCCGCGGCCCCAACATATGCGCATGAAGACTCTCAAACGACGTTTCGGTATGGTGCTGCTGATGGTGGCAGCTGTGCTCACCGCGAGCAACAGCGTGCCGGTGTTGTCCATCGCCGACGCACAACAGCCTCCCGGCCAGTACGATCTCATCTTGCGCGGAGGCACCGTTCTCGACGGGACCGGCGCCGCGCGCTTC